>DRTT01000068.1 GCA_011372105.1 Candidatus Aerophobota bacterium | reverse complement strand
GCTCCACCTGTTACAATCCCAACTTCTCCTGTCAAATCAAAAAGAGATCTTACATTCGCCATCTTTTCCTCCTAAAAACCTCACAGATGAAAGCAACCTTCTTTATCTTTAACCTCTCAAACAGCCTGAAGTCCGGGAATTTTTACCTTTTTCTCAACAATTCTCAAAACCCAGGATAAAATAGAAACTATCACAAGATAGATAAAGGCAACAACAAGAAAAACTTCAAAATACCTGAAATTCTCCGCTGTTATGAACTTGGCCTGAGCCATAAGTTCTGGTGCTCCTATAATATAGGCAACAGACGAATATTTCAGGGTATATATAAGCTCATTTGACCAAGAGGGAATTACCACTCTTAAGGCCTGAGGTATGATTACGTTTAATATTGCCTTGAACTTTGTCATTCCTATGGCTCGGGCTGCCATCATCTGACCTCCGGGTATGGATTGAATTGCGCCACGGAAATACTCTGCCTGATAAGCGGCACTATTAAGTCCAAGTCCTAAAAATGCGGCAAGCACTGAGGAAACTTTTATCCCATATCTTGGCAATCCATAATAAACAATAAAAAGCTGGACCAAAAGAGGCGTTCCTCTGAAAAATTCTATATAACCCTTGCAGAAAGCTCTGACAGGTCCTTTCCCGTAAAGACGACCAAGCGCAAGAAAAATGCCAATAATAAAGCCCAAGGAAATGGCAGTACCTGTAAGTTGCAGAGTAACAAGAGTTCCTTCCAAAAGCTGGGGCATTATCTCCTTAACCAAATCAAGCATTTCTGCCTTCCTCACCCGCCATACAGTTCATTAATCTTGCAGAGAAATTCACGGGTTCTTTTGTTTTTGGGATTATTAAATAAAACATCAGGGGGACCCTGTTCAACGACCACTCCCCCTTCCAAAAATATTATTTCATCAGAAACTGACCGAACAAAACCCATCTCATGAGATACCACCACCATGGTCATCCCGCTTTCTACAAGATCCCTCATCACATCAAGAACCTCTCCTATAAGCTCAGGATCAAGAGCAGAAGTTGGCTCATCAAAAAGAATAAGTTTTGGATCCATTGCAAGAGCTCTTGCAATGCTCACCCTTTGCTGCTGTCCTCCTGAAAGCTGGGCAGGATAAAGATGTGCCTTTTCTTCAAGCCCGACTCTTTTTAGCATAGCCATTGCTTTTTCCGTTGCAACATCTTTGGGGAGTTTCTTCACCTTAACAAGCCCAATCCTCACATTATCAAGAGCTGTTAAATGGGTAAAGAGATTAAAATTTTGAAACACCATTCCTATATTCTGCCTTATCTTATCCAGATTAACCTTAGAATCGGTTAACCTCACACCATCGAGCCATACATCTCCTTTATCTGGCCTTGTGAGACCATTTATACATCTTAAAAGGGTGCTTTTGCCTGTACCAGAGGGTCCTATAATTACTTTGGTCTCGCCCTGTCTGACACTGAAAGAAACGCCTTTTAAGACCTCCTCATTACCGTATTTTTTATATATATTTTCCACTTTCAATATAACATTATCCTCAGGAGACATTTCTTGCACCTCTTAACTTTATCTCATAGCCGGGAACTGCAAGTTTTCTCTCTAAGAGACCGAGCAATCTGTTGCCACAATAGGTCAAAACAAAATAAATTAAGGCAATGGTTATATAAACCACCATTGGTTCAAAGGTTCTTACAATTATATACCTTCCTTCTCTTACAAGTTCAATTACACCAACAGCATAGGCAAGCGATGTGTCTTTAAGTACACTTGAATATTCATTTGACCAGGGAGGAATAGAAAGGCGAATTGCCTGAGGAAGAATGATATTTAATATTGCCTTGAACTTTGTCATTCCTATGGCTCGGGCTGCCATCATCTGACCTTCGGGTATGGATTGAATTGCGCCACGGAAAATCTGGGACTGATAGGCAGAGGAGCGCAGACCAAGAGCAAGAACAGCTGATAAAAAGGGAGATAAACTAAAACCAAAGTAAGAGGAGCCAAAGAAAAAAAGAAATAAAAGAACTAAGGCGGGAATAGACCTGAAAAATCTCTCATAAATGTTTATTACAAGGGAGAGAGGCAAAGGACCATAAACCTGACCCAATGCAAGAAATATCCCTACCAAAAGACCTATAGCAAGGAGAAGGACCGTTAACTCAATTGTAGTTATTGTGCCTCTCAGTAAAGGAGGAATACTTGTCCAGATCAGCCCTATTTTCTCAATAGCAGTTTCACTCCCTCGCCAGGGGGAAGAAAAGTCTCTTCCCCCTGAGCTTTCTTAATTTATTTGCCGAAATATTTTTCTACAAGCTCATCCCACTTACCGGATGCCTTTAATTTCTTCATACCTTCGTTAATTTTGGGAAGAATACCCTTGGGATCACCCTCCTTAACCAGAAATCCAAACTGCTCTCCGGTAACTATAATACCTGCTATCATAATATTTTTCTCCTTGGCAACTGACGCTCTTGAAGCAGGTTCATCCTGAATTACAGCATCTACATTTCCGTTTACAAGGTCAAGTACAGCCATGGGATAGGTTTCGTATAACTTTAACTTAACATCCACACCTTTTTCTATTAAATTTTCCTTAATCCAGGAAGCTCCTGTAGTTCCTCTTTGCGCTCCTATAGTGCGCCCCTGAGAAAGAGCTGTGATAATATTTAACCCTGAATCTTTACGGACCAAGATAGCCTGATCTGAACTCCAGTAAGGATCAGAAAAATCAACCACCTCGTCCCTTTTCTCTGTTATAGTAAATCCAGAAGCACCTATATCATATTTTCCTGCAACAACTCCCGGAATAATTGAGTCAAAGGCTACATCGACTATTTTAATATCATAACCTTCTATTTTTGCAATCTCCCGCATTACATCAAGATCAAACCCTACATATCTTCCCTGCTCATCCACATACTCAAAAGGGGGCCAGGAGATATCCGAAGCTACTATGTAAGTTGGCTTTTCTGCAAAGGATATCCCTGTAAAAAAGGAAAGAAAAAAAGCAAACAAAATACCTACCACCAGCATTTTCCTTTTCATTTCATATCCTCCTGAATCTTTTCTCTCAGAAGATTTCCTTTAAATCCCAGTGTCTAATTTACTACACTTTAAAAATTCTGTCAATAAGAGACCCTCAAAACAGCAGCCCCCTTGATTTTACCCTGTTTTAGTAAAAGCAGAGCCTCATTGGCTCTTTCAAGCTCAAATTCCTGAACTTCCGGTAACATGGGAATCTCTGCTGCAAGAGGTAAAAACTCCTCGGCATCTTTTCTTGTTATATTAGCAACGCTTTTAAGTTCCTTTTCCTGCCAGATACAGGTTGCATAGTCTAATTTTAAAAGATAATCTTTATCCCTTCCCTCTTTTCTAATGGCATTTATAACAACTCTTCCTCCTTTTTCCAGAACTTTTAAAGCTTCTACCACAGGCTGCCATGCAGGAGTAAAGTCAATGACACAGTT
>DRTT01000047.1 GCA_011372105.1 Candidatus Aerophobota bacterium | reverse complement strand
TCGAAACAACTTTGTTTATTATCACTCCTATTATCTCAACTCCCTCCTGATCAAAGAGTGCTTTATTCATAACAATTTCATCAATTGGTCTTCCTATACCTCCGGTGGAGATAAGAAGAACTTTGCTTTCAAGAAGTTTTGCTACAGAAGCATTGGAAAGATCAAACACAGCTCCTACTCCTGCATGCCCTGTCCCCTCGATTAAAACAAGTTCCTTTCCCTCTGCTATGCGAGTGTAGGATTCTTTTATCATCCTTACATACTTTTCCAGTCCCCCTTCTTTTATATACTTTTCTGTGAAGCCTTTTTCCACAGTTATTGGATTCATATCTTTTAAATTATTGTCCATCCCACAAACATCCTTCATCAAAACAACATCCTCATCAATCTTGTATCCTCCGTATTCCACGTAATGCTGTCCAACAGGCTTCATAAAACCCACGCGAGAATATCTATCTTTTAAAACCTGGAGCAATCCAAGACAAATGGTAGACTTCCCATCATTTTGTCTTGTTGCAGCTACAAAAAGCTTCTTTGGATAGCTCATTTATCTTCTCTTACTCTCCTTGTAAGCCTTTATAAATAAATCTGAGTAAATTTGTTTGTTTAATATAAGCTCAGCAGTTATTGCTGAGTTTACAAGTCCTTCATCGGTAACATCGCAAATAGCAGAGTCAAGCCCTGCCGCAATGCACATCACAAGAAAAGTTCTGTTTATAAGAGAGGGCTCTTTTGTCTTGGAAGATATATTGCTAAGTCCCACTATTATATGAGGAGGGGGGCTTGAGAGAAGAGTAAACTGACGTATTGCCTCTATCACATTTTTTGCCTGCTCCTGCAAAAACTTCAAAGGCATTGTAACAGGGTCAAGGAAAATCCTCTCTTCTGTGAGACCACCCTCTATAGCCTCACCAAATATAGTTGCTCCAAGCTCCACTCTTCTGTTCACATCCTGAGGGGAGCCTTTTTTGTCCATGCACACACCCACAAGGGAAGCTCCGTATTCAACAGCAAGGGGAATAATCTGGTCAAGTTTTTCCTTGTCAGCAGTGGTTGAGTTAATTAAGGCAGGCTTTTTGCAAACCTTCAGAGCCTCTTTTATAAAAGCAGGCTTGTTGCTATCAATGGAAATCGGGGTCGAGACAGCTTCCTGAACGGTTTCAATCATCCAGATAAAATCTTCCACCTTGTTAGAAGCAGCACCCATATTAACATCAAGATAATCTGCACCCGCCTCTGTTTGAACTTTTGCCCAGTGTTGAATAATCTTTTTATCTTTTTCCTTAATGGCTCTCTGAATGTCCTTAAATCCTCCGTTTATTCTTTCTCCTACAAAAATCATTACCATCCTCCTGTTACTATCCTTTCATTAAACTTTCAATATATCTTTTTGTCTCTTTCACCGCTTTCGGATGCCTCATGATAAGAATATCTGCTCCTGCCTGAAGATAAACAACTGCAGTTATAAACTCCCACAAAGGACCTCTTTGAGTTTGATCTCCCCACTCAGGTATATCTTTTTCAGAAACAAGAGCTTCCTTTACCTTCCAGACCTCCTTTCCAATATCTCCCAGAATAGGCATCGCCCACATCTTATCTCCACCAAGACCTGCAATACGCCCTCTCTCCATTATTGAGTAAACATATTCAATACCATAACCAAGAGCACCGGTTGTTGGATAGATAACTATATCCTTCTCAGAAAGACCTGCATCTGTTGCAAGAATATTTACCTGTTTTGCTATATTGATATCTACGGGAGATTCTGCAATTACCTTGTGCTTGTCTGCCTGACAGAGAGCTACGAGGGTTTTATAATTGTCTTCTGTTATCGTTCCAAGAAGACACCTTTCGCCTGATGCTGCCTGAGAGCATGCGGGGAATATCTCGTTATCCTTTTCCTTGTTGCCGCACCCCCAGATAATAAGGGGAACCTTTACTGCCTCAAGAACTTTTTTGACAGCCTGGGATGCCTCATCAGCACTTTTATCCTCCCCCTCAGGGTCACATCCCTGGAGTCTAAGGCAAATAAGGTCTGCATCAAACTCCTCTACACATTTTTTTGCCCATTCACCTGGGTCACTCCATACATCTGAGAAATGCTCTGCTAAAGCATCTGGCCAGTCAGAAGGAGCAACATCCCAAACTTCCATAGCAATAACAGGCGGATAAGGTATCTCTCCTTCAAAGTGAAGATAGGGAAGAGTTGTCTCACCACCTATGGTAATTGTATGAGACCTTGTTCCTCCTTCTTCCTTTGTGGCACCAATTGTTACAGTATTAATTGGATTGACAAACTTCTGTTTTACATCCGGTATCTCCATTACCACCCTCCTTTCATTTAACTTAAAACTTCTGTTTTTTTAAGAAGATTCTCCACTGCTAAAAGTGCAGGAGAAGTGCTGGGAAGCTGTGTAAGAGGTTTTTCCTCCAGGGTAAAAGAAAAAACCATCTCATCTTTTGGAATAATTCCTCCCAACTCAAGACCTGTCTTTTTTACCTTTTCCTTTATCTTTAAAATAAAGGAGTTTTCCAGATTATTTAAAACAAGATACCTTTTCTTTATCCTCAGTTTTAGCTCGTCAACAAGTTTATTTATCCTTTCTGCTGACTTTAATGCAACAGGATTTGAATCACTTACTATAAATAAAATATCCACATTCTGCGTTGTTCTTCTTGAAAGATGCTCCATGCCTGCTTCACTGTCTATAACTACATAGCGGTAGTTAGGGGTAAGTTTTGCTATGAAAGTGCGCAAAACATCGTTGGCAAAACAGTAGCAACCAGGTCCTTCAGGACGTCCCATTACAATCAAATCAAATCCTTCACCCTCTGTAACACAACTTTGGAATTCATATTCAAGATAAGTTGCCTTTGACATTCCGGGAGAAAAATCGATCTTTCTTACCTCTTCCAGTGCCTCCTCTCTCAATTTCCCTATCTCGAAAGGAGCCTGTATCCCAAGAAGAGTATTCAAATTAACATTTGGGTCAGCATCCACTGCAAGAACAGGCTTAAGACCTCTCTTTAAAAGGTTTATAATAACAAGAGCACTTATGGTTGTCTTTCCAACTCCTCCCTTACCGGCAACAGCAATGGTAAAGGCCATTACACTGCCTCTTTCAGCAAATTTTTAAGCGAAGGGAAAAGCGATGTATCGGTATGAGGTAAAAATTTTGCTGACATAAATTCATCCATGTATCCTGGATAGGTTATAAGGTCATAGTAGGTTATATTCTTACTGATATAATAGGCGGTATCAAGTGCGTCCTTTGATAAAAGAGCCATTTTTGCCCCTAAAATTGATGTGTTTCCGACAAATTGAATTCTCTCCCTCTCAATATCAGGTATAAGTCCAAGAATTATAGCATTTTCTTTATCAAGATAGTTACCAAATCCTCCTGCGAGATAAATTCTTTTTATATCCTGAAAATCCAAATTTAAAATTCTCATAAGAACATTTATTCCTGCAAAAATGGCAGCTTTTGCCCTCAG
>DRTT01000022.1 GCA_011372105.1 Candidatus Aerophobota bacterium | reverse complement strand
TGAAGAATCTTTCCTTTGAATTTTTCATAGACTTCCTCTACTTTTTCTCTGGTTAGAGAGGAAGCATCTTTTTTTTCAACAATTTCCCCTTCCTCATCAAAGGTAGTTGTTGTAACCCCAAATATCATTTTCCCTTGGTAGGTCTTATCAAGTTCCTGCAGAAACGGGGTAAGCTTTGTAGCCTTACCCATGCAGATAAGTAAAAGTCCCTGGGCGGAAGGATCAAGTGTTCCGGCGTGACCTATTTTTTCAATTTTAGTAAGAGTTTTTATTTTTTTCACCACTCCATAAGAACTTATCCCTTTGGGCTTTTTAACAAGGAGCAAGCCATCCACCACTTCACCTTCCTCATAGAATTTCTTTTCTATGCTCAATTATAAAAAAATCCTTTTCTTTCTCCAAAAAATCCAGAATTTTATCAAGAACTTTGTTGGAATAGACTGTATCTGAAGAAAGAAACGCTATCCCTATTCTTGCTCTTCTCCAGAGAGAATAATCACCTATCTCAGCAATAGACACATTAAAATTATTGCGTATACGAGATATAAGACTTTTAACTATTCTACGTTTATCTTTTAAAGAATTCGAGGAAACCAAGCGGATTTGAAGTTCTAAAGTTCCAACAACCATTTCAAAATAAACTATCTTACTCTTTTTAGTTCATAAACTTCTATTATATCCCCTCTGTGAATATCATCCACTCCATCTACTTTAATTCCACATTCAAGACCGGTGTTAATCTCATTAACATCCTGATCAAATCTTTTCAGACTCACAATTTTTCCTTCTCCTACAAGTTCTTCTTTTCTCTTCACTTTAACCTTAACACCCTTTACAACTTTCCCCTCGCTCACATAACACCCTGCTACAATTCCCACACGAGGTATCTTAAATATCTCTCTGACCTCGGCTTTACCCACAAGCTCTTCAACATAAACAGGTTCCAGCATTCCCTCAATGGCTTTTTTAACATCATCAATGATATCATATATTATCTGATATTCCCTTATCTCCACTCTTTCCTGGTTTGCAAGACTGCGAACCTCAGAGCTCACATCAACGTTAAATCCAATTATTATAGCCTTAGAGCTTGAGGCAAGCAGAACATCTGACTTTTTAACCTCTCCTATACCTTTTGATAAAATCTCCACATCCACACTTTTATCCCCCATATTATCAAGTACACCTGCAACTGCATCCAGACTCCCCTGAGTATCAGCCCTCAAAACTACTCTGAGCGCCTTTTTCTCTTTTCTGGAAGAACCAAGAATACTTTCAAGTGTTACCTTTTCTCTCTTGCGCAAGCTTTGAAGTCTTGCTTTTTCTTTCTCCTCCTCTGCCATACGTCTTGCCACCTTCTCATTCTTCACACGGGTAAAGATCTGACCTGGCAAAGCTACATCAGAAAGGCCCAAAACCTGGACAGGAGTGGAAGGACCTGCTTCTTTAACTCTTTCACCTTTCCAGTTTATAAGAGCTCTCACTTTACCGTAAACCTGTCCTCCTATTATAACATCACCCTCTTTTAAAGTTCCCTGTTTTACTATTAAAGTGGAACAGGGGCCTTTTTGTCTGTGAACTTCGCTTTCCACAACAACTGCTTCAAGTTCTCCCTCAGGATCTGCAGAAAGTTCCATCATCTCTGCCTGCAGCAGTATCATTTCAAGAAGTTCATCCAGTCCTTTCTTCTTAAGAGCAGAAACTTCCACACAAATAGTCTCTCCTCCCCACTCTTCAGGTGTGAGGTCATATCTTGCAAGCTGTCTTTTAACCCTTTCCGGGTTAGCATTTTCCTTATCTATCTTATTTATCGCTACTATTATGGGAACATTTGCTGCTCGAGCATGATTTATAGCCTCCTCTGTTTGGGGCATAACTCCATCGTCAGCAGCAATAACCAAAACGGCAATATCTGTAACCTGTGCACCCCGAGCTCTCATTGCAGTAAAAGCCTCGTGTCCTGGAGTATCAATAAAAACTATTCTTTTGCCCTGAAAGTATACCTCCGAGGCTCCAATTTTCTGAGTTATACCACCAACTTCTCTCTGTGCAACCTGAGTGTTACGAATAGCATCAAGGAGAGTAGTCTTACCGTGGTCCACATGTCCTAACACAGTAACAATAGGGTCCCTTGGGGGTAAAGTTTTCTCCGGTGCTTTTTCCTCCTCAGCTTTTTCTTTTTCCTCTATTATCTCTTGAATATCTTCAACCTCCTGGGGAGACAGGTTACTTAAAGTGCTTTTTCCCTCTATTCCCCACTCAGATAAAATCTCGAGTAATTTTCTGGTAGGGATTTTCAACTTTCGTGCAAGTTCATAAACTCGCAAGTCATTCCTCCTTATATTGTGTCTGCTCCAGTTTTTCCTTTGCCTTCTCTAATATTTTTTCTGCCATATCTCTGTCAATCCCGTCTACTTTTGAGAGTTTCCCCACACCACCTCTTACTATATCCTTCAAGGTTAAAAAACCATGCTCTCTCAAAGAAGCAAGGACCTCTTCCCCCACCTCATTCTGTAAAACAATAACCTCTTTTTCTATTTGCCCAAGGGAGCGAATATCTATTTGCCACCCTGTAAGCTTTGCAGCAAGTTTTACATTTTCTCCATTTGTTCCTATAGCAAGAGAGAGCTGATCATCTCTAACTATAACCTTGGCCTCTTTTCTTTTCTCATCCACTTTTACCTCTTCAATCTCAGCTGGCTTTAAAGTATTCTTTATAAATTCAGCAATATCAGGACTATACTTAATTATATCAACTTTCTCCGGACTCATTTCTTTTAAAATAGCCTTTATTCTTGCACCTCTCAAACCAACACAAGCTCCTACTGGATCAATTTTCTCATCTCTGGATTCTACAACAACTTTCGCTCTCTTTCCCGCATCTCTTTTTATTTGTCTTATTCTAACTATCCCCTCATTTATCTCTGGAACTTCTCTCTCAAAGAGTCTTCTTAAAAAATTAGGATGAGTCTGAGAGAGAAGAATATGGGGACCTTTGGACTCTTTTTTCACTTGCACAACATAAGCTAAAACTCTCTCCCCCTGTCTGTAGTCCCTTCTTGGTAAACTCTCTTTTTCTGGTAAAATTCCTTCCACTTTACCAAGGTCAATTAAGATAAAACGATCAGTCCTGTATCTTACTGTACCACTTACAAGCTCGCCTTCTTTTTTCTTAAATTCCTCATAGAGTTTGTTCTTCTCCTTTTCAACAATTTGCTGCATCATAACATGTTTCCCTGTACTGGCAGCTATCCGGCTGAATTCACCAGGATTTACCTCAACCTCAATTTCCTCTCCTATATTAATTTCAGGGTTTATTTTTCGGGCTTCTTCAAGCGAAATCTCCACAGCTTTATTTCTAACTCTTTCAACAACAAGTTTTTTTACAAAAACTTTAAATTCCCCCTTTTCCTCATCAACAAAAATTCTCAAATCCCGAGGAGGACGAGAATACTTCTTTTTATAAGCAAAAAAGAGGGCTTCTCTGATGCCTTCGAGCAAACTTTCTCGAGAAATACCTCTTTCTCGAC
>DRTT01000134.1 GCA_011372105.1 Candidatus Aerophobota bacterium | reverse complement strand
GGGTAAAAACATCCAACCGTTTTTTCCTATTACCTTGTCACTTTTCCAGCCAAAAATATCTTCAAAAGCTTTGTTTACGAGTATAATTCTTCCCTCACCATCTGTTACCATAATGGGGGAATTGGCATACATTATAAATTTGTTAAGGTAGTCTCTTGCCCTTTTTAATTCCTCCTGAGCTTTTTTTGCTTCAGTAATATCATTTAAAACAGCTACAACCTTTTTTGTCTCGGGTATAATAGAGGCATAAACCTGCAAATATCTTACCTCCCCCTTTTTGTTGATAAACTCCACCTCGTAAACCTGAGGAGGCGAGGGGGGAATTTTTCTCAACCTCTTTGTATGGTAGGTCAGGATTTTTTCTCTTTCTCCTGGAGGATGAAAATCAAGGGATTTCATCTTTCCCTCAATTTCTTCCTTAGAGTAACCACTTAACTCTTCAAATTTCCTGTTAACAAGGGAAATGGTCATATCCTCCTCTTCAATCACAACTGCCTGAGCCTGATTTTCAAATAAGGCTTTATAATAGGCAAAAAGCTCTTTTATTTTCTTTTCTCTTTTAAGTGCAAGAAAAAACAAGGTGAGGACAAGAGCTAAAACCCCGATAAGGCTTAGATGTGATACCATATTTTCCTCATTTATTTTTATATTATAAAATTATAAATAAAAATTATCCTTCTGTCATCTATATTCTATCTTTTCCACTTCTCTTTGCTTGGTAAAGAGCATTATTGCCATCTTAACTATATCCTCTGATATTACTTTACCTTAATAAGCTTTCTTTCTTTTTCCAGTCAAATACACGCTCAGCAGTGCTGCTTCAGTCAATAACCTTAAAATTATCAGGACACCATACAACAAAGGTAAGAGGAAAGGCCTGTGCTATTTTTCTGTAAAGTGTATTTTTGAGTATATCTTCCATATAGGACATCCAGGTGAGTATTTTAAGTTATATACCATGCTGGAGGTTATGTCAATTTGACGCGTTGGTTGGAGAGGTGTACAGGAGGGGTCAGGTCTTGAAATCAAGCATTTTTTAACGCCTTGCTGGAGCATTAAGAAACTTCCTAATTATATAAACTTTCAGAGACAATACAGAAAGAAGCTTTTTTTGTCTTTATTACACTTGATTTCAAGACCTGTCCCCAATTCCAAATAGAGAAGAGCCACAGAAAATTGACATCCCTCTTGTATTTGCTATATTCAAGTTGGTAATACTAAGTATCAAAAGGAGTATGGTGATGGGAAGGACAACTAAAACAATAAGTTTATCTTTGCCACCAGAGATGGCAGAAAAAATTAAAGAGCTAATGAAAAAAGAGGGAAGGACAAGGAGTGAGCTGATAAGAGAGGCATTAAGGAGGTATATTGAAAGGCAGGAATGGAGGGAAATTCTAAGGTATGGAAGAATGAAAGCAAAAAAGATGGGAATTACAGAAGACCAAGTAGAAGATATTGTAGATGAGTACAGGAAGTGAAAAACCGAAGGTAGTTATAGATACCAATGTTTTTATCTCAGGGTTGAACTTCGCCGGAGCACCAAGCGAGGTTTTAGAGTTGTTCATAAACGACGAAATAAAAGTTTATATCTCTTCCTTTATTCTAAGAGAAATAGAAAGGATTCTTAAAGAAAAATTTGAATGGGGCAAAGAACAAATTGAAACGGCTTTAAATAGAATAAGGAGAAAGGCTATCCAAGTTCAACCTAAAACAAAAATTTCAGCTATTAAACAAAAAGAAGATGATAACCGCATCCTCGAATGTGCAGTTGAGGGAAAAGTAAAATACATTATCTCAGGAGATAGACACCACCTTCTACCCCTAAAAGAATACAAGGGTATAAAAATCCTATCGCCATCCCAGTTTTTGAGGATCATCTCTTGGGAGCTCTCATCCGGGAGTTTTTGAATGGTGGGAGGGGTCAGGTCTTGAAATCAAGCATTTTTTAACGCCTTGCTGGATAATTAAGAATTAAAAAATTGATACCGGAGCTTCCTATTATATAACCTTCTAAGAGACAATACAGAAAAAACCTCCTTTGTCTTTGTTACACTTTGATTTCAAGACCTGATCCCAATCCTTATTTCCTTATATCCACCTTCTTACAAAAGACTTTATGGGATGTGATGCTTTTACCATAATCAGTGGCTTCTCATATTGCCGGGCAAACTCCTCAGGAAGCTTTCCCATAACTGCTTGTTGAAACAGCCCTTCTCTGCTTGCACCTATAACCACCAAATCGTACTGTCTGGCCTCATCAAGGAGAGTCTCTAAGAGGTTCGATGATGTGACGGATTTGGGTTTGAACAATGAGCTATCTACTTTAAACAAGGGTAAGTTTTTCCTGAGAAAAGCTTCAACATCAACACCGGCTTTTCCCGGCAGGGAGACATGGAAAACAGTTATCTGACCCCCTTCCTTCTCAACAAATATTGAAGCTGTCTCAAGGGCAAACATACTGTTAGGACCTCCGGCAAAAGGAACAAGAATCCGCCTGTATCTTTGTTGACGACAGTTTTTTAAAATCGCCACGTTACAGGTTGTTCGTCTTAAAACAGGATCTATTGTACTTCCCAGAGCAAAACCTTTTCGCCTGTAACCTTCCCATCCCATAACCAAAAGGTCAGCTTTTCGCTCAGAAGCTGTAGAAACAATCCCTCTTGAAATGCTGCGACAATAGCGAATGGTACTTCCAAAGCGAAAATTAGCTGAAAGATAAAGCATAGCCTCCGCAATAGCCTCCTCACCTGTAAGTATATACCTGGGAGCGTCCGGGAGAGAGAGCTGGGGTGGAACAGGTACCATATGGGCTACTTCTACCTCCGCCTTTTTTGCCTGGCAGAAGCGATAGCAATGCCAGGCAAGTTGCACGGCGTTGGCGGGATTGGCAACGGCAAGCAAGATTCGGTAGCGTTCTTTCCGAGGAATAGGTTCTTCCTCCAGGACCATAACCTCATCCTGCGTTACCACAGTCTTATGCTTGGCATAGGCATGATAAATTATGACTCCTGAAGTTATCCAAACTGGTACCACAATCCAGGCTATAAGGCTTACATGAATTAACCACAGTGCAAGTAGAGCTTGTGTAACAATAGCAGCAGCAGGAGCAAAGGGAAACAGGGGCATGAGAAATCCATAGGTCAGCTCATCTCCCATCTGACGCCGAATGCGAATTGCACAGAGGTTTACGAGAAAAAAAAGAAAAAGAAACATCATGCTGGCACTTGATGCAACATCTATTGTGGGTAAAAAAGCTACCACACTAATTACTATTCCTGCGGTAAAAAGCACGGCAATATAAGGGGTGAGATTTTTTTTCGAGATGGAGGCTAAGATCTCTGGCAGCATTCGATCTCTCCCAAGGGCATAACAAGCGCGTGTAGCAGAGTAAATAGTTGCATTTAATGCTGAAGTAGAGGCAAAAATAACAGCAACAGTTGTTAGAAGGCTTCCGAAGGGCAAAAGTTGGGAGATAGCTTGTCCAAACCCTTTACTACCGTGCTTTCCAATCCAGATCCAGGCAGGCTCACCCACATCTTTCACTGCCACCACAGATGCAAAAGATAGACCAACATAAGTGAAAACAACCAGGAAAATAGAATAAAGCATAGCTTTAGGAAGATTGCGCCGGGGCTGGATAGCCTCATCTCCAGCCTGAGCTATCACTTCGAATCCCTCAAAAGCAACGTAGGTAAG
>DRTT01000155.1 GCA_011372105.1 Candidatus Aerophobota bacterium | reverse complement strand
AGTTCCTTTTTCTCCATGTTAATTTAACTCCGTCAATTTCTGAATAATCTCTTCCTTCTTTACTTTTATAATTTCTCCGTCTCTTCTCTTTTTTATTTCCACTTTTCCTTCTTTTAAAAAAGTATTACCAATAATTATTTTTAAAGGAATGCCAATAAGATCTGAATCTTTAAATTTAACCCCTGGCGAAACATCTCTATCATCCCATAAAACGTCTATCGCATTTTTCCTCAAATCAAAATAAAGCTTTTCGGAAAAACCCAGAGTTTCTCCAGATGTAGGGATAATAACAACCTTAAATGGGGCAATCTCTCTTGGCCAGATAATACCATTCTCATCATGGTTTTGTTCAATAACAGCAGCAGGCAGTCTTGAAACACCAATTCCGTAACATCCCATTAAGAGGGGCTTTTTCTTGCCAACTCTGTCAAGGAAAAAAGCTCCCAAACTGGAAGAATACCTGTACCCAAGGTTAAAAAGGTGTCCAACTTCAAGTCCCCTTTTCACCCTTAGAGAAGAATTACAAAAAGGGCATTTCTCTCCTTCCAAAACAAATCTTATATCTCCTACAATAGAAGGAGTAAAATCCCTTCCTGGGTTCACATTAAGAAAGTGGGTATCTTTTTTATTCGCTCCGGCTACGAAATTCCTACCCTGAAGCACAGCTTTATCCACCACAAGAGGGATTTTTCCCTCTATTCCTGAAGGTCCTACAAATCCAACCTCAATTCCCAACTTTTCAAAAACCTCCTCCTCAGGAGTAAGATAAAGCTCTTTCACTTTAAGTAATTTCCTTAATTTCTCTTCATTAACGTCATGATCCCCTCTCACCACTGCTGCCACGTACCCTTTATCTGTTGTGTAAATAATTGTTTTTAAGAGCTTCTCTGCGGGGACATTAAGAAAACAGACTAAACTCTCTATACTCTTTACTCCAGGAGTTTCAACCTCCTCAAGTGGCTTCTCATTCTCTTTTTCTTCTGTAAGAGCAAAAGATACGGCCTTTTCAATCTTGGCAGAATATCCACATCCCTCACACTCTACCATCTTATCCTCTCCCGCAGGTGTGTAAGCAAGAAATTCATGAGATATCTCTCCACCTATAGGTCCACTTTCTGCTTCAACCACTCTGTAATTCAATCCACACCGAGAAAATATCCTCTCATAAGCTAACCTCATATTCTCATAAATCTCTTTCATATCCTCATTATTTTCACAAAAACTGTAGGCATCTTTCATTAAAAATTCCCTTGCCCTTATCACACCCCCTCTTGGACGAAGTTCATCCCTAAACTTTGTCCCAATTTGATAAACCACCACAGGTAACTTTTTATACGAGGTCAGAATCTCTGCTGCAAGCTCTGTAATAAGCTCTTCATGTGTGGGAGAGAGAACAAACCAGCTTCCCTTACGGTCCTGAAAACGCAGAAGCTCCCTTCCATATTCATCCCATCTACCACTTTTTTTCCAGAGTTCAGCAGGTTGAACAAAAGGCAAGAGAAGCTCTTCTGCCCCTATCCTGCGCATTTCCTCTCTTATTATAAGAATAACCTTCTCCAAAATCCGATATCCCATAGGAAGAAAAGAGTAAATGCCGGAGGCTACCTGTTTTATAAGACCTGCTCTCAGCATTAATTTGTGACTTTCAAATTCTGCCTCAGATGGAGTTTGTTTAGCAGTAAAAAATAAATAGCGTGAAAGTCTCACTTCTTGCCTCTTTTTTTCTTTAAATAATATAACTTTACCAGGCTATGTCAACATTAAAAGATAAGAAGGGGGGAAATCCCCCCTTCTTATCTTCTATTACGCAAAATATTACCTAATATTATAAAATTAAAAAAGACTTAATTGTCCATTTTCTGCTTCACTCAAATTATCACCAAAAATACTAACTTTACCATATACACCATCGTACCCGCACTTAATTTTCACTCTCCCCTCTCTCACCCTTTTTATTCCTTCTATAAGCTTGGGAGGAAAAGCTTTTGACATTTCCTCAAGAGGTGTATCCAGTAAAACTTTGATCTCTCCTCCAAAATCCTTAACAACTTTTGCATAAAGTTCTTCCACGGATTTTGGTGTAGCTCTTTTACCAAGAGCCTCGGCTATTATCTCTTTTAAAGGGACAGCTCTTTTGAAAGGAATACTCTGAGGCGGAACAAATCCCTCTTCTCTGTCAGCAAGAGTCCTCACCCTGTGCATCACGCCCAGAGTCAATAACTCACCACACTTAGGACAGATATTGTTGTTGCGAATAGCCTCCTCAGGAGAAAGGGAAATATTGCATTTTCTATGACCATCCCAGTGATATTTTCCCTCCTGAGGAAAAAATTCAATTGTATAAAGAAACATGTCTTTTCTCTTTTTTATCAAGATCTCTCTCAGTTTATGATAATCAAAAGGTCCAGAAAAAACATTGGCTTCTCTTCCTATATTACCGAGAGAATGAGCATCAGAGTTTGAAACAAGCACAAATCTGTCAAGGGAGGAAACCTGCCAGTTCATAGCTGGGTCACTACTAAGACCTGTCTCAAGTGCATAAATGTAATCAGTAAACTCTCCAAAACATTCTTCAACAGAGTCAAATCCGGAATTAGATCCAAAGAGAGAAAACCAGGGAGTCCAGACATGCGCAGGAATAACAATAATTTCCTCATCTATTTCAAGAAGAATTTTTACAAGGTCTTTTGCATCAAGTCTTAAAGTGGGACGACCGTCAGAGAAAAGATCCCCGTATTTTTCCAGCTCATCTCTTATTTTTTCCGCTATATTAAAACTTCTTGCAAAAATTATATTATGTATTTTCCTGAGCTTTCCCTTCCTATAAAAAATATTACTGACCTCACAGGTTAAAATAAAAAAGGTTCTTCCATACTTAAATATACCCGGTGCAGTCTCGGAAAGATTATCTTTAAGGTGGGAAAACCACAGAGGATGAGTAAAATCTCCTGTCCCCAAAATATCCAATCCTTTAATCTGTGCAGCTTTATCAAGATTGGGAATATCCATCTCCTTAGAAGTTGCTCTACTATACTTTGAATGAATATGGAAATCTGCTATAAAAGTCATTTCTTTGTTGAAGAAAGGCTTTCCAGCTTTTCTATTAAAGCTGGCAAAAACTTGTGCAGGTCCTCAACTATCCCATAGGTTGCTATATTAAAAATCGGGGCTTCCGGGTCCTTATTTATAGCTATTATAACCTCGGAATTTCTCATACCCACCTGGTGCTGAATAGCACCTGATATGCCACAGGCAATGTAGAGTTTTGGCTGGACGGTCTTTCCAGTTTGTCCAACCTGGTGATAGGAGGGAATCCATCCTGCATCAACAACAGCACGAGATGCGCCAACAGCTCCACCTAAAATATCCGCAAGCTTTCTTATAAGAGAAAAATTCTCAGGCTTGCCAAGACCCCTTCCACCTGATACTATTATCTCTGCTTCCTGAAGGTCTTTTACATCAGACTCCACTCTTATCTTATCAAGAATCCTTACAAGCTCATCTTCACCTGTTAAATCAGGCTCAATCTCAACAATCTGAGCTGAAGAAGAGGAGGGCAAGATTTTCTCCATAACCTTGGGTCTAACAGTTGCCATTTGGGGTCTTGTATAAGGAGTTATAATACTTGCCATTATGTTACCACCAAAGGCAGGTCTTATCTGAACAAGACACCTTTTCTCTTTATCTATCTTGAGGGAGGTGCAGTCGGCGGTAAGACCT
>DRTT01000145.1 GCA_011372105.1 Candidatus Aerophobota bacterium | reverse complement strand
AAAGCCTCTATAATAGCAGCATGCTCCTTAGTCGCTCTTCTTGCTATATCTTTGCTTTTTCCCACTCGCACTCTAAAAACGTGAATAAGGGTATAAAGTTTTTTCATAATAGAAGCAAGTGTCCTGTTACCACAGTATTTTATAACAAGGTCATGCAATTTTATATCAAGCTCTATGTGAGCTTCAACATCACCTTTTTCTACGAGATCTTTTGTCCTTTCCAGAAGAGAGATAAGTTGCTTTATCTGTCTTGCAGGAATAAGCTGTGCTGCTTTTCTTGCAGCAAGACTTTCCAGAGCCTTCCTCACCTCGTATATTTCTTCAACTTCTTCTGCAGTTAACTTTTTCACATACACGCCACTGCGGGGAACAATTTCCACGAGACCTTCACCTGCAAGGCGAGTTAGGGCTTCCCTCACAGGGGTCCTGCTCACCCCAAATGTAGAAGCCAGCTTATCATCAAGCAATCTTTCTCCGGGTTTTAGTTCTTCATTTATAATTTGGTTTTTCAAAATCTCGTATATTTTGTCACTGAGACTCGGATGTCTTATGGTTTTTGTCCTTGCCATTTTCTTTTACCAGTTTTCTAAAGATGGATACCATATACCATATACAAAAATTATTGTCAACTCTTTTAAGAATAAACAAAATTTAACAAAAACTTCCAATCTTTACCAGCATTTGAGCAACTAAAAAATTTGTTATAATATAATATGCAAAATTTTTTAAAAAAAGTAAACAGGAGAGGAGGAAAGGAATGAAAAAAGTTGGGTGGATAGGCACAGGAGTGATGGGGCATCCCATGGCAGGACATCTAATTAAAGCAGGATACGATCTCACAGTTTTTACAAGAACAAAAAGCAAAGCTAAAGACCTGCTTGATGCTGGAGCAAAATGGGCAAATTCCCCTCAGGAAGCAGCAGAAGATAAAGATTTTGTCTGCACAATGGTGGGCTTTCCCGATGAGCTAAGAGAAGTTGTTTTTGGAAAGGAAGGCATTATAAACACAATTAAAAAAGGGGCAATATTTATTGACTTTACAACAAGCAAACCATCTCTTGCTATTGAAATTGCAAAAGCTCTTAAAGAAAAAGGAGTTTTTTCTCTTGATGCACCAGTATCAGGTGGAGATGTAGGAGCACGCAATGCAACACTTTCCATAATGGTTGGAGGAGAAAAGGAGGCATTTGAGACTGCAAGACCTCTGCTCGAAAAATTGGGAAAGACAATTATTCTGCAGGGAGGACCTGGAGCAGGGCAGCACACAAAAATGTGCAATCAGATCCAGATTGCAGGAACAATGATCGGAATGGTCGAAGCATTGTTATATGGAACAAAGGCAGGTCTTGACCTTGAGACAATGCTAAAATCAATATCAGGAGGAGCAGCTGCTTGCTGGAGCCTTGATAACCTCGCCCCTCGAATCTTAAAGGGGGATATGGAACCTGGATTTTTTGTGGATCACTTTGTTAAAGATATGGCAATTGCATTGGAGGAGGCACAGAGAATGCAGATATCCCTGCCGGGACTTGCACTTGTCCATCAGCTTTACGTGTCTGTCCAGGCACTTGGCGCCGGTAAAAAAGGAACGCAGGCTTTATACCTTGCGCTAAAACATATGGCAGGAATGGATTAAGGGTGAAAGACGAGGATATACACAGAGTAATAGCTATACTAAGGGAAAAGACCAAAAGGTGGAATTTACCGGTTGTTACAGAAGTTGCTGTAAAGACAAAGAACCCTTTTAAGGTTCTTATTTCCTGTATGTTAAGCCTTAGAACAAAAGATGAGGTTACAAAGAAAGCCTCAGAAAGGCTTTTCAGAATAGCAGATGACGCAGAAAGGATGATAAAACTTCCTGTCGGGAAAATTGAAGAGGTTATATATCCTGTTGGTTTTTATAGAAACAAGGCAAAAGCCATAAAAAAAGTGTGCCAGATTATTGTTAAAAAATACAAAGGGAAAGTCCCCTCTGAGCTTGATGAACTTTTATCCTTACCAGGAGTGGGGAGAAAAACAGCAAATCTTGTTTTAACTGTGGGATTTGGAAAAGCTGGTATATGTGTTGATACCCATGTTCACAGAATAACAAACAGATGGGGATATGTTAAAACAAAAACTCCAGAACAAACAGAATTTGCTTTAAGAGAAAAACTTCCCAGAACCTACTGGATAGAATTTAACAGTTTACTTGTAAATTTTGGTCAGAGAATATGCAGACCCGTATCGCCTTTTTGTAGCAGGTGCTGTATAGAAATCTTCTGCGAAAAGGTCGGGGTTAAAAAGAGAAGGTAGGATAAAAATTAGTTCAAGAAAGAGCGGCTATCTTTCTTCCAAGATTATAGGCAGAGGAAAGAATTTCTTTTTGTTTTTGAATCTCTCCTTTTTCGTCAACTCCTCTTACAAGAAGATCTCCTCTGTAGGGAACGCCTGCTGCATCAAAAAAATATTTAACCGTTAAAATAGCTCCTTCAAAAAGATTTCTTCCTCTTGTTGCACCCACAGATACAAACCACCCTCCTCTTTCTTCTTCTTGTTTATCAGGATGCCGCTTTAAGATATATCTTCTTGCCCAGAGAGTCTGGCATCTATCAATCATACATTTTGCAAGAGAGCTGACAGAATAAAAAAATATAGGAGAGGCAAGCACAATATAGTCTGCCTGCCAGAGCTTTTCATGTAAACTTTGCATATCATCATTTATCACGCACTTCCCTTTTCTCTCGCATACCCTGCATTCCTGACAGTGAGATATAGAAAGCTTGCGAAGATAAACTTCCTCTATACTTATATTTTTACTCTCCCTTCTCATCCCTTTTAAAACCTCTGCAAGAAGAATATCTGTATTACCCCCCTCACGAGGGCTACCATAGATAATAAGAATATGCTTTTCCATTTTTATTCTCTTTTCATCGAACAATCTGATGCGATGCCCAAATTCTTTGACGCTCAGCCTAAATTCTCATCAAAGGGGGTAACTACCGGAATTTACTCTCCGGGAACTTTCTTCTTTGTCCTTATAAGGAATATATTTCCCTTTAAATTAATTCCAAAGCCTTCAAAGATTCTTTCAGCCTGACCACCTCTTCCTGAGAAAGTTCCCGATGAGGCGCTCTTACACTACCCACCTTTACTCCTCTTAATTGCAGGGCTTTTTTAAAAGAAGAAATGTAGCGACCATCCCCCAATGTCTCTCTCACCTTATCTATAACAAGCTGGCATTCCCGTGCTTTTTCAAGATCTTTTCCTTTAAAAGCTCTGTAAATCTTCACAAAAGGTTCAGGAAAACAGGAAGCATTTCCGGAAACAATACCCTTTGCACCAGCGCAAAGCCCCATAAAAATAAGACCATCGCATCCTACAAATACAGAGCACCTATCTTTTGCAACTCGCACATATTCCTGTATCTGAAAAATATCAGGATTACTTGTTTTTACACCCACAATTGTCTGCACTCTTTCAAGAAGCCTTTCAAATAACTCAGGACTCAAATTGTTGCAGGTGCACTGAGGTATGTTATAAATAAAAAGAGGAAATTCCGGCACAGCATCGGCTATTCTTACAAAATGATTTAATATAGCCTCATCATCAAGACCGTAAAAATAAGGAAGAACTATTCCTGCTGCATCTGCCCCAATTTCACAGGAATGTTTTGTAAGTCTGATACTCTCCTCGGTGGTTATACATCCTGTATGGACTATTACTTTCACTTTTCCTTTGAGCTTTTCAACTGCAACCTCAGCAATTTGTTT
>DRTT01000147.1 GCA_011372105.1 Candidatus Aerophobota bacterium | reverse complement strand
GAATAATTTCTGTAAAACTTTACATTCACATATCTTCTGGAACCTCTTCTGCAGGATGGCCCTTTTAGAGGTTGCTATTAAATTCGTTAGCTTCTCCTTACCTTCTGTGACGATTTTTTAACATTAACCTGCTCTCTGAAAGGCACAGGCTCGTCACATCCAGAGGAAGTATATCCGGGACAGGTGCTGGAGAGAAAAATCGCCAAATTTCCAGCATCCACTGACAATCCACTTGACGACTGGCAAAGCTGGAATGGACTGTGCAAAGGAGATTAAAAACAATTATACCTGCTGCACAGATAAAACTAATGCATCATTTCTTATATAATCTTTCTCAATCTGTCAGCCAGTCCGTCAAGTGTATTGTATACTCTTCCTTCACTTTAAAGAGCACAAACTTTAAGTGTTTTCTAAATTTTTTCTTAATTTTGTGAAATATTATAACTTTTATAAAATTTTAGTCAAGATAAATGGGGTCAGCTCTTGAAATTAAGCATTTTTTATCTTTTCTCCCACAAAACTCCTAAAATTTCTATAACTTAGTAACTCTCATCCTCCTCTTCTCAAAAGCGTATGTATTGTCACAGCGATAAGAATAAGAAGACCATAAATAAGTCTTGTCCAGAAACCAGAAAGACCTGCTGCAACAATTCCTGCCTCAAGTGACCCTATAAGAAAAGCACCTATAAAAGTCCCCAGCATACTCCCCTCGCCTCCGAACATAGAAGTTCCGCCCACAAATACAGTGGCAAAAGTGGTTAACATGTAACCTTCACCCATGGTGGGCCACCATTTCAGCAATCTAAAACTATCAATAAGCCCGGCAAATGCTGCCAGTGTCCCCATCAGAACAAATACCATTGTTTTTGTCCTGTCAACATTTATTCCCATCATCCAGGCCGCCCCCTCGTTATCCCCCGCAAAAAGCACATAATTGCCAAACTTGTGCCTGAATAAGATAAACCAAAGAGCAATTGCAAGAGCAATAAACCAAAGTGCAGGGACCGGGATAATTCCCCCCGCCTTACCTGCCAGAAAGTGATATAAAGGATTGCCCATAAGAGCCGTCAGGGATTTTCCCAGCCCTCCGGAAAGAACATTAACAAGTCCCCTTATGAGAAACCCCATCCCCAGAGTAACAACTATTGAGGGTATACCTACTTTTCTTATCAACACACCATTAAACAGCCCAATACCGGCACCACTTGCAAGACCTCCGATTGTCCCTAAAATAAGACTTCCTGTAGCAGAAAATACCGTGGCACAAACATAACCGGAGAAAGCCATTACCGCAGGAAAAGAAAGATCAATCTCTCCACTAACAAGCACAATTGTCAGTCCCAAACCCATAATTCCCACAAATGGAATTGTCGATAAAAAGGCAAGATAAATAGTGGGTCTTAAAAAAACCCGGGGGCTTGTAATCATAAACAAGGCAAGAATTAAGAAAAATATGGTGATAAGCCCAAGTTGCATCCTGTACCTGGTAAGATCTATCCTGCCCGCTCTCATTTATTTTCTCCTTTTAATTCTGTTAGTCTGGCTATGTTATCTGCTTGCAATTTTTTTAATCTGGATTTTTAGCTTTTTATTGACCTTTTACAGCCTTCAAACCACAGCCCTTCAAATTTTTGCTTCAGAAATTTTTGGTCAAGTCTCTTGAATATCAGGACTCCTGAATATGATGGATTTGAATCAGGACTTCGTTAAGGTCAAGTTCAGAAATTTCCTTTCTTTTATATTCACCCACAACACGCCCTCTATCCAGGATAACAAATCTATCAGAAACAGAGTAAACGTTGGCAATGGTGTGAGAGATATATATGCAGGATTTTCCGGCATCTTTTACCTTTTTTATAAAATCAAGAACTTTTCTCACCTCCTTCAAGGATAAAGCTCTTGTGGGCTCATCCAGGATTATAAGATCAGCCTTAAAATACATGGCTCTACCTATAGCTATACCCTGACGCTCTCCTCCTGATAGTGTCCTGACTGGAGAATCAGGCAAAACACCTGCTCCTGTAAACCCCAGGAGTTCTTTCATCATTCTGTCTGTCTCTTTTTTTGCCTTATCCAGGTCAAAAAAGCCAAGACGACCTGCCACCTGCCTTTCTCTTCCAAGGAAAAGATTTCGCCAGATGGTCTGTTTAACCCCCAGAGCCTGCTCCTGAAAGACAGTCTCAATACCAAGCTCATGAGCCTTTCTAACCGAATAATTCCTGAGGTTTATTTTCTTTCCCTTAATATATATCTCCCCCCTTGTAGGAGGATATACTCCACTCAAAATTTTTATTAATGTTGATTTTCCTGCACCATTATCACCTATCAGACCAACAACTTCATTTTCTCCCACTTCAAAGTCAACTCCACAAAGGGCAACAACTTTACCAAAGGATTTGTGGATATCTTTCATCTGGACAAGACTCATAATTTAGCCTCCCTGCGTCAATATTACGCATATTCACGCATCAATATGTAAATAAAATGTAAAAAAGCGGACCCGCCAGCACCAGCAAGCTGCCAGCATGGGCCCGCAAGGTTTTTCTCCCTTTTATCCTGCAAGTCCCTTTTCAACAAGTGGAGCAATGAAATCCACATTTGTCTTGTCTATAAGTCCAACTCCTGTATCAATATGAAGCCCTGCGATTTTGTATTTGGCTGTCAGATAAATCTGAAAGATAGGCAAAAAGCCCTGCAGGAAGGGTTGTTGACTGTGAACAAGGTCAACATATCCGCTTTTTATACCCTCAAGTGTTGGAGGAGCAAGGTCAAATCCTGCACCGAAAACATCATCCGGTCCAAGGCCTGCTGATCTCAAATATGTGGGTAAGGTGGCGGTAAGCTGTCCATGGTCGGTAATGACGAGTTTGCAGTCAGGGTGCTTCTGGAGATAACCAACTATAACTGGAACTCCAGCAGAGGCATCTTTATCCACTTCGGGAGAAATTTCCATGTAATCAACTATTGCCCCCTTCTCTTTGACAGCATCTATTGCTCCTTTTGTCCTTAAACCACGAGTTGGCTCTCTCAAAAGTCCCCACACAAGAGCTCTACCTCCCTTACCAACACCTGCTCTCTCTGCAGCAGCTTTCCCCAGCATGTAACCTGAACCATAAAGGTCCTGACCAACATAACCAAAGCCGTTTGACTTGTATTTTTCCTCAAGCTCAGGCAGTGTTACATTCTGACTTGTTACAATAATCCCCACTCTTTCTGCTTCCTCAACAAAAGGTTTAAGTGCATCTACTCCTGGATGACCCATAATGCATATTCCGTCAGGTCGCACTGCAACAGCTTCCTGAAACTGAGATACCATCTTGTGAGGGTTCCAGTCTGACCATATGTATTTTACATCCACCCTGTCCCCCAGTATCTCAGCAGCAGTCCTTGCGCCATTATAGACTACAGTGGAGAAAGTTCCTCCAGGCGGACCTCCGCAGAAAAAGTATATCACTACGGGTTCCTCCTTTGCCTGTGATACCAAAGGTCCTGCGAATAGCACCACCCCAAAGACAAGAACTAATGCCATCAGTAAAAGACCAGGCTTTTTAAACATTTTACTACCTCCCTTCATTTAATACTTTTCCCTGACATCACATACTCCGGTTTTTGTAAATTCTTGAATTCTAAGAAGCCTTACACTACACAACTTTTACTTTTATTTTTCTTTGCTTCTTTGAGTTTGCTTTTTTGCTTCTTTAATGACTTTGACTTTACTTCTTTGACTTTCTCTGAAGCTATTTTTCCAGGAGCGAAGGAAAACTACCG
>DRTT01000032.1 GCA_011372105.1 Candidatus Aerophobota bacterium | reverse complement strand
CTTCTTTTAAATATGGTTTTATCTTGCTTTCAAACACATCCGGGGCAACCTCGTCTGGAAGCAGGACAAAAATAATCTGGGCTTTCTCTGCTGCCTGAGGTATATCCATCACTTCAAATCCATCTTCTTTTGCTTTATCCCAGGATTTATCCTTAATACTCCCAATAATAACTTTTAATCCACTGTCTCTCATGTTGAGAGCCTGAGAGCGTCCCTGGTTTCCGTAACCAATAACTGCAACCTGTTTATCTTTTATCACTTTTATATCTGCATCCTGGTCTTTGTATATTTTTGGCATATTTTCTCCTCCCATAATTAATTAGACAAAAATTCCTCTTGGAAAAGGAACAAGAAGTATCTTGTGAAATATAAACCAGAAAAGGATTGTCATACAAAATACAGCAGAGATTATAAAGAGGAAAGAGGATAGGTTTTTTCGTTCACTGATGTAAAAACCTAAAACTGCAAACCAGATTATACTTGATGTAAGAAATCCAAGAAGGGATATTGTCCATATCCAGATAATCATTATTACAATCCCTACCACAATCTTTATTTTATTCTCTTCTTTTGATATCTCCCGGAGTTCAGGAGCAACCCAGCTTTTTATCAGCAGGCCAATAGAAAGAGCTACCAGGATGGTTAAAATAACCTTAGGAAAAAGGATCCCGTATTGGGTGAAGGTTCGACCAATTAATTGACTTGCAAATGTACCAACAATTATAAGCATTATAATTGAGCTTATTCTATCAGTATTTATATTTCTTACACTTTCTATTTTCTTCATTTTTAACTTTCACTCCTTTTCATTCTTCGAGCTTTTGCTAAGTTGTCCCTGATCTTCTCTATCTTAGGAGATACAAAAGGCCAGGAAGCAGAGAGAATACACAAAATTATGAGAATAACAGAGATGGGATTTACAAAGAAGATAGTCCAGGGAATAGTCCAGGCTTTACCTATTAAAAGTGACTGAACAAACCCCTCCTCTATGATAGGGCCAAGGATTATCCCCAGGACAATAGGTCCTGGGTGAAAACCGAGTTTTTTCAATCCATATCCTGCAAGCCCTAATCCAAACATGGTTACAACATCCAGCATCTGATTTCTTATGGCATATGAGCCAATTATACATAGAAACACAATAAAAGGAGCAAGGAGTTTAACAGGTGTTGTAGAGATTGCCCTTGCCATCATGCGTCCGCCAAAAATTCCTATGAAAAGCATCATTATGTTAGCAAAGAAAAGAGAGATTATAAAAGTGTAAACAAAAGTAGTATGGACAGCAAAAAGTTCAGGTCCGGGTCTTAAACCGTGGAGCATTAAAGCGCCAAACAGAACAGCTGCAGGAGGAGCTCCAGGAATTCCTAATGTAAGAAGAGGGACAAGAGAACCTTCTACTTCGGCATTATTAGCGCTTTCTGTAGATACAACTCCCTCTAACATACCTGTTCCGAATTTTTCAGGATGTTTGGAAGCTCTCACTGTTTCATTGTAGGCTACAAGATTTGCAATATTTCCTCCTGCTCCAGGTATAATACCCACAATTACTCCAATTATCATTGAGCGAAGAAGTGTTACAGGCATTTTAAGAACTTTTGCAGCTGTAGATAAAAAAACACCTTTCCGTTTCTTGCTTAAAGGAATACGCTGAGTTATCTTGTGAGCTGTACCTATCATGTTAAGAACTTCCGGTATACAGAAAAATCCTATGAGAGCAGGAATTAAGCTTACTCCTCCCTGAAGTGCAGGTTGCCCAAAGGAAAATCTTACGTCTCCTCCAATGGGAGCAATTCCAATGGTACTGAGAAGGACGCCAAACATTCCTCCTATAAGCCCCTTTATTATAGATTTGGCTGTCAGACTTGCAATTATGGTAAGCCCAAAGATGCCCAGCCAGAAGTATTCAGGAGGTCCGAACTTAAGAGCCTGATCTGCGAGAAAGGGAGAGAGAAATAAAAGAACAAATGTTCCAAATATCCCCCCCACAACAGAGGCAGTTGTTGCTCCTGCTATAGCTTCTTCGGCTCTTCCCTGCTTTGCCATCGGGAATCCATCAAAGCAGGTTCCAATAGATGAAGGAGTTCCAGGAGTATTGATGAGAATTGCTGAAAAACATCCACCGTAAATTGCTCCACAGTAAATAGCTCCAAGTGTTACAAGACCGGCGATGGGATCCATGGTGAATGTGAAGGGAATAAGGAGTGCAACAGACATTGTAGCTGTTATACCGGGCAGGGCTCCGGCAACCATGCCTCCGGCAGCACCAAGGAAGATTAAAATAAGTATTTTTATATTAAGGAGGTTGGTTAGTGCTGTTATGTAAATATTGCCATCCATTTTCCCCTCTCTATGTGAGAAGGGATGGTTCTTGCCTCCCATCCCTTCTCACCTTATTTTTTGGTTATTTGAGAAGTCCCAGTTCTTTAAGTATCTTTTTGTACTCTTCGGTTTTTTTCTGGACGAATTTGGTGTATTCCTCCGGTCCCCAGTGGACTACCTGAAAACCCATAGCTTCCATTCTTCCGACAAATTTGTCATCCCGGCACACTTTATCAAAGGCCTTGGCCAATGTGTTGATAATTTCGTCAGGAGTTCCCGGGGGAGCTGCTACTCCTCTCCATGCACCTTCCACAACATTTAACCCTAACTCTTTGAAGGTAGGAACATCAGGAAGGGCAGGGAAACGCTCTTCTGAGGCTACAGCAAGAGGCCTTAATTTCTTTTTGTAAACTATCGCCATAGTACTGTAGCTCATAAGACCTGTCACATGTCCTCCAAGAAGAGCAGGTATTGTGGGAGCAGAGCCTGTAAAGGGAACATAGGTTATATCAACTCCAGCCTCCTTATTTAACTTTGCCACTCCAAGTGAGTTGGCGCTCGGGCTTCCACTTCCTCCAAGAGTTACTGCTCCAGGATGTTTTTTTGCATAGTCAAGAAGGTCAGACAAGCTTTTGAAAGGACTGTCATTTTTTACCACCAGAACATCCGGAGTAAATTCAAAACAATAAATTTGCTTTAGCTGTTCGGTTTTATAACCTGTCTCTTTTCTGATAAGGGGTTGGAGAATTATATGAGGAATGTTATCCCCAGCAATGGTGTATCCATCAGGTTTTGCTTTTACAAGTTCACTCCATCCTAATGCTCCACCACCACCTATTTTGTAGGAAATGATAACTGATACTCCGAGGACTTTTTCAAGAAGTGGCTGCTGCAGACGAGCTGTAAGATCCGACTCTCCTCCTGGATTAAAACATATTATGTAGTTAATGGGTCTTTCCGGATAGGCACCCAGAGCCATATTAAAGGTTAGACCCGCCAGTATAAGGCTTACTAATATCCAGCCCAAACTTAAAAGTAATATTTTTTTCTTCATTTATTCTTCCTCCTTACTGTAATTTTAATACCTTGTATTTCCTCACCTCCTTTATTTGGTATTTTCTGCTTTGTTCCTTTTGCTATAAAATATATTCTATATTCTATCTTGTCAAATGGAAAAATTTTACAAATGGGAGTTAAAAGATATGTTGAAGAAGTGAGAAAGTAAAAAATTTGTGTATCGATTTTGTTAAAAATATACTAAAATCAACGGGGATATTTTTTGCGGGTTGCCACGGGAAAATAAGTATGATATAATACTCAGCGCACCAGCAAAAAAGATAAGAAATATTAAAACAAAGAGGTAAAAAGTGGACTATATCGTAAAGGATATAAAACTTTCCCTGCAGGGTAAAACAAAGATAGAGTGGGCTTTTTCTAACATGAAGGTTGTGGGCAAAATCCGGGAAAGATTTTCTCAAGAAAAGCCTCTTAAAGGGATAAAGATTGCAGCCTGTCTTCATGTAACTCCAGAAACAGCTGTT
>DRTT01000137.1 GCA_011372105.1 Candidatus Aerophobota bacterium | reverse complement strand
GTCAACACCCTACGCCAAAATCATTAAAAATACTTTCAGAATAAAAAAGAGTTTTATTTCTTTACTCACTGTGCTATTATTACAAGGTAGACAAGAAAAGATAATTTGTTCCTTTTGTAGAAGGAGGTTCTAAAATGATTTATCAGTTTAGACCAATTGGTGTTGTTTGTTGCAAGTTAAAAAAATTAGAAGATGTTCCTTTTCACTGGAAAGTATCTGAAGTAGAAGGCAGAATAGAGGTGTTTAAAGAGTTTGAAGAAGGACTTAGAGGAATTGAGCGATTTTCACATATAGCTGTCATTTTTATTTTTCACAAATCTAAAGGATACAAGCTCATTCAGAGAGCTATGGATGGTCAAATCAGAGGGGTTTTTGCCACCGGTTCTCCATCAAGACCCAATCCAATTGGACTTTCTATACTTAAACTTGTTAAGGTGGAAAAAAATATCCTCTATGTGAGGTGGCTCGATATGGTTGACGGGACCCCTATCTTAGATATAAAACCTTTTCACTTTGATGAGATTCGGGGAAAATTCTTTTAAAGGAAAGTTTTTAAATTTCCCCTCTTCCTATGGGAGCAAGTTCAGGTGCCCTTTTAAACCAGTTTCTTGTTAAAAGGCATATTTTAACAAGCATCAGCATTATGGGAACCTCAGTTAAAACTCCCACTACTGTCGCAAGGGAGGAACCTGAGGCAAGACCAAAAAGCATGGTAGATGTTGCAATAGCAACTTCAAAGTGATTTGATGCACCAATTAAGGCAGAAGGTGCTGCATTTTCATAAACAAGACCTAAAATCTTTGCCAGAATATACCCGATGGCAAATATAACGGATATCTGGATAAAAAGTGGTATCGCGATAAGACCTATGCTCTGGGGTTGCTTTATTATAATTTCTCCCTTCAGGGAGAAAAGAACAATCAAGGTGACAAGAAGAGCAACAATTGAAATGTTGGTTAGCCTGTGGACAAATTTTTTCTCGAACCACTCAATTCCCCTCTTTTTGATATGAGCTTTTTTACAAGCTCTTTTTCTTCCGTAAGGTATCCCTCTTTATCTATTGTTTTTGTAATATTTACGATAATATTAAGTATTGCCTTATCCATTTTGTCTCTTTTAAGGCAATAAAACATCCATTTCCCCTCTCTTTTTGCCTCTATTATGCCTGTATTCCTCAAAATTCTGAGGTGATTTGAAATGCGAGATTGGCTCATTTTAAGAGCTTCCATAAGTTCACACACGCAAAGTTCACTTTCCTGAGAAAGCAGGTAAACTATCTTGAGTCTTATTTCATCGGATAATATCTTCAAGATATTTAAAATTTCCTGCATTTTTATATCACCATATCATATTATGATGATATAATATAATAATCAATCTAATCCTGTCAACCTTCCTGAGGTATACTTCTCACTTTTACTTTTTGCAGGAGGAATCTTTAATTATTTTTTCTCACTTCGGGATTTTGTAACCTGCCTCATCCAGAATTTTTAAGATTTTCTCCCTTTTATCCTTGTGTTCATCTGTAAAAAGAGGCCTGCATTTATCAATAAATGTTTCCTCTGCTACGAGTTTGGTGGCAAAAGCCATGCAGGTTGCTTCCCCACATTCACGGCAGTTTGTTTTTGGCAGGAGTCTATAGATATCAAGAACCGTTAGCTTGGCACGTGTTTTATAACTTGGTGTTATTCTGTCCCTTTCTTCGTAGGTTTTATTGATAAGCTTTTTCAATTCTTCAAGATACTCTCTTGCTTCCTGAGGATTTTTGCATCCTGCAACTAAAATTTTCTTAGAATAAAGCGTAATTCCTTTTCCATCTTTTCTGAAAGATAAAGTTTTATCTTTTGGGTTGTAAATTGTTCCTTTCAAAATGGCGTTCAGGTAAGGAAATACCTCGCTTATATCATCAGTAAGCTCTGCTGTGGCAGTAACCGTCTCTACCTCTCCTGGATGACAGGGTGGAAAGAAAGTTTCAATTTTGGTAAAACCTTTGAGAAGCATTATGTTCTCCCTTCTTTACTTTTCTTTCTCTCTTCCACTCTTCTTTTTATTTTTTCCATTATACTTTTAAGCTTTTCAACCTGCTTTTTCTCCTCTTCGCTTTTTGGTTCAAGCTCAGGTCTTGTCACTCTCCAGGTGATTTTTCTGCATATGGCATCTTCAGGATAAGCACCGGGGTCATAAAGAGTATAATCTCTAAACCTTGTGGGTTTTTCCTGATAGCAGGAGTATACTGCCTTCCTTATAATGTCAGGGTGTCCCTCATTTAAAAGATTTATGAGGGACACCTGTTTTCTAAGTCTTTCCACCATTTCAAAAGGAATATTGAAAAGATAAGGTGTTGGAGCTTTTGCATCTATGATTTTTTTCTTCTCATCTATTCCGTTTTTAAAAAGCTTTATAAGAGCATCACCTGTTAGATGTCCAGGTGATTCAGGTCCTGCAAGGACAAGGTAACGTATGTTTGGGTTGGCAACGAGATTGCAGATCATCTTTTCTATACCTATGTTCTCTGTCTGAAGAGTCCCTGATAAAGCAGCTCCTGTTTCAACCCCTACTCTCACAAGATTTTCAATATCAGGAGGAATATTATCATAAGGATAGGTTAAAATAATAACTACTGCAACAGGAGAAAGGTCATTTCCCCTCAGGTAGTGCCCTTCCTCCGGAGGATAATCTCCTGGAGGCGGAACTTTTCTTATCTTCATTTTAGCGAAAAATTTTATTCTTTCAAACTCTCCACAATTAATTTCTTTGCCTTCTCTACGTCCTCCTGAGAAACATACTCCATTACTGGTTTTAAATTCCCACCAATATCCTCATGAAGCGCCTTTTTCTTCATCCCTATATCTCTTGCAAGAACAAAGCTTTTTGTCACTTTAAATCCTGCATCTTCAACTACCTTTCTGGAGCATTCCATGGGACATCCATCAACAGTGATTATTTTCTTAGCTGCCTTTGTCTTACCATAAACAGGAGGCACTCCTACTGGAAGTCCGGCAAGACATCCTATTGCTATACCTTATCAAGCCCGAGTTTCTTTACCGCTTCTATGTTGGCAAGAGCAGCAACAATCCCTGTGTTAGAAAGCCCTCCAAAACATGTAAAAATTATATTTTCATGGGTCGGCATTCCTTCCTTCTACTCTGGCATTATCCTGCCTCCTCTTTCAGCCATTTTTTTATTTTATCAGGTGAGGCAACCTCTCCTGAACATTTCACCTTACCATCAATGGCAAGGGCAGGGGTCATCATTACTCCAAATTTGGCAAATTCTTTAACATCCTGCACCTTCTCAATCTCAGCTTCAATTCCAAGCTCATCAATTGCCTTTCTTGCATTTTCCTCAAGTTTTCTGCACTTTGGGCAACCTGTTCCAAAAATCTGCACTTTCATATTTATCCCTCCTTATTTTGTTTTTAAAATACAAACTTCCCAAAAATAACCCCTGCGAAAGTGGACATACAGACAACAAGGGCTATATAAACTGCAGCTTTCGCTGTGCCCATGACATTTCTTATAACAAGCATATTGGGCAAAGATAAAGCAGGTCCTGCAAGAAGCAAAGCCAAAGCAGGACCTTTCCCCATACCTAAATCAAGAAAGGCTCGCAGGATTGGAACTTCGGTTAAGGTGGCAAAGTACATTAAGGCTCCTGCCACCGATGCTATGAGATTAGATCCTAGGGCATTTCCCCCTACCCAGGTCCTTATCACCTCAGGAGGTAGAAAATCCCTGATTATCCCAGCAGCAAAAACTCCCACAAAAAGCCAGGGCAAAATGAGGACAGCAAACTGCCAGGTTGCAGAAAGCCAGGATAAAATCTCCTCTTTAGTGAACCAGAGTTTTAAAATTATTATCAAAAGAACAAGTAGTGCTCCTACAATCC
>DRTT01000008.1 GCA_011372105.1 Candidatus Aerophobota bacterium | reverse complement strand
GACCCAGAGAAAGATAATCTTTCCTGTCATCTTTTTTTCCTTTTCAGGAAGAACGGACTTATATTAAATCAGATTTATGCTGTTCCCCTTGTGACAGAAGAGGTTATCCATGGAGTTTTTTTAACCTGCACATTGGATAATAATGTCTTGTCTTGGGAGGAGAGAAAATTAATTGATACTGTTTGTGAGGAAATAGCAGCAGGAATCTCCAAAATAAAAGCAGAACAGGTCCTGAAGGAACTTGCTGCAAGAGATAGCTTAACAGATCTTTTGAACAGGAGGCGGTTATCTGAAAAAATAAGGGAACAGGAGGAGAGAAAAAAAAGATATAATGAGCCTTATTCTTTTCTTTACATTGATATAGATGACTTTAAAAAGTGTAATGATACCTTTGGACATAGGGAGGGAGATAAGGTTTTAAAGAAAATAGGCGAAATTCTCAAAAATTCTCTTCGTAACACAGACTCTGCCTACAGATTAGGTGGGGAAGAATTTGGAATAGTTCTCCCCCACCTGACAAAGGAAAAGGCAAAAAAAGTAGCAGAAAGAATAAAAAAAGAGATTCAGAAAAAACTTTATCCCTCACACAAGATTACAGTAAGCATAGGGGTGGCTGATTCTCGAGATGGTGAGGATGTTTTGAAAAAGGCAGATGAGGCAATGTATGAGGCAAAAAGAAAGGGGAAAAATAAAATCTGCCTTGCCATCTCTTCTCCGGATGAAACCCCTAATTCTTAGGTTTTTATCTTTTTAAGAAGCGAAATATACTCTCTTGCTATATTTTCTCCTGAGTCCTTTCTGGCAAACTTTAAAACTGTTTTTTTAAGTTTTCTCTCAGGTTTTTCTCTCTTAATGCGGAACTTTGACAAGTTGCCTCTCTTAAATATAATAAGAAACTAAAAATTCTTCAACAGGTGAGAGAAAGTGAAACATCCAACAAAGCTTTTTTTGACAAAAGGAGTGGGTAAACACAAGGAAAAACTTGCTTCCTTTGAGGATGCCTTGAGAAATGCAGGCCTTGCGGAGTATAACATAGTGAGGGTCTCAAGTATTTATCCTCCCGGATGCAAGATTATCTCCAAAGCAGAAGGCAAGAAACTTTTATCTCCAGGACAGATAGTTTACTGTGTCCTGGCAGAAAATGCTACCAACGAGCCACACAGGCTGATAGCCGCCTCCATAGGGCTTGCCATCCCTCGTAAAAAAGATCACTACGGTTATCTATCCGAACATCACAGTTTTGGTCAGTCTGAGAAAGAAGCCGGGGAGTACGCAGAAGACCTTGCAGCCTCCATGCTTGCCACTATATTAGGAGTTGAATTTGACCCTGATTTAAGTTATGATGAGAAGAAAGAAATCTGGAGAATAAGTGGGCAAATAGTTAAAACCACAAACATTACCCAGTCTGCCCTGGGAGATAAAAGGGGACTCTGGACAACGGTGATAGCAGCAGCAGTTTTTGTGGAGTGAAAGAATGATGTTAAACAAAAATCCTGTTGAACCTTTTGTTGTAAAGGGAAAAGGGAGTTTGGAAGATGTTCTTGAGAGAATGGGAAAACTTTCCTTTCAAGCAAGGCAACTTGGACTGTCATTCAAGGTGTGGCAGAGGATGCTGGAGGACGAGACGTTTATTTTTCTTGGACTTGCGGGAGCAATGGTTCCTGCGGGAATGAGAAAAGTTGTATCTTTTCTAATTGAGAAAAGGCTTATTGATTGTCTTGTTTCAACTGGGGCAAATCTTTTTCATGATTTGTATGAGACACTTGGAGGAAAGCATTATCAGGGAACCCCCTTTGTTGATGATATAAAACTTAAAGAGGAGGGCGTGGATAGAATTTACGATACCCTTGCTCCTGAGGAGGGTTTTAGAAAAGCCGATAATTTCATAGCAGAATTTGCTCGAACTCTTGACAGAAGCCATTCCTACACAACAAGAGAGTTTATATACTATCTTGGAGAAAATCTTGCAAAAAAGGGAAAGGAAAAAGGGATAATCACAGCAGCTTATGAAAAAAAACTTCCTATTTATTGTCCAGCTATAGGTGATTCCTCCATAGGGATTGCCCTTGCTGCAGATAAGGTTTTTTTAAATTTTGATGTGGCAAGGGATGTTTATGAGACTGCTTTTCTTTCCGGAAAGGCGAAAAGGACAGGTGTAATTTACATAGGTGGAGGGACACCCAAAAACTTTATTCAGCAAACTCAGGTAACCTTATCTTTAATAGGAGAAGAAAAAGGTGGTCATTACTATGCTATTCAAATAATTACTGACCCGCCTCACTGGGGTGGGCTTAGTGGTTGCACTCTGGAAGAGGCTCAATCCTGGGGTAAAATAGCACCTGAGGCAAGAAAGGTTACACTCTATTGCGATGCTACAGTAGCACTTCCTCTTCTGGTAGAGGCTCTTGCTCTAAGATTAAAAGAGGGTTTTAAGAGATCTTTTATTCCCCAATTTGAAATGGGGAAAGATATAAAGATTACAAATATATAATAAAATGAACTTTCTATCAACTTACAGGCTAAATTTTGCTGACCTTCCCTCATCTCTTGTTGATTCTCAAAAATCAAAAGTTAGGATTGTCCCTGTCCCTTATGAGGCTACTGTAACCTACAAAGGTGGAACAAAGGAGGCACCTTTTGCTATTATCACAGCCTCGCAAAATCTTGAATTATGGGATGAAGAGCTTGGTGCAGAACCCTGTGAGGTTGGTATTTTTACCCTTGCTCCTTTTAAGTGTTCCTCTTCTGGTCCGAAAGAAGCGGTGAAAGAAATCTGCAGTTATGTAGAGAAAATATGGGATTCTGAAAAATTTTACATATTTATAGGCGGTGAACACACAGTTTCTGCAGGAATAGTAAAAGCCCTGAGCAAGATTTACTCCTCTCTTTCTGTTCTTTGTCTTGACGCTCATGCTGACCTGAGGAATGTTTATGAAGGTTCTCCTTACAATCATGCCTGTGCAATGAGAAGAGTAAAAGAGTGCAGTTTCTCTCTTGTTGAGCTCGGTTTGCGAAGTTTCTCTAAAGAAGAGGCAGAGTATCTTAAAAGAGAAGCTATCCCCTATCAAACTTCCTTTCAGGTTCTACAATCTGATAGCTGGAAGAATATTATAAGGGAACATCTTTCTGAGTTTGTTTATGTTACAGTTGATGTTGATGTTATGGATCCATCTTTCATGCCCTCAGTTGGAACACCTGAGCCAGGTGGTCTTGACTGGTATAAAATTCTGGAAATTATAAGATTCACTGCAAGGCATAAAAAGATAGTTGGAGCAGACATTGTGGAATTTTCTCCTCTTGCAGGAGTAGTTGCCCCAGATTTTCTCGTCGCAAAGCTTATATACAAAATTATAGGCTACAGATTTTTTTAAAATGACCTACAGAGAATTTTTGCGTAAAATAGAGAAAGGAAAAATAGCCTGTTTTTATCTTTTTGAGGGGAAGGAGGAGTATTTTAAGAAAGAAGCTTTGAGGAAGTTGAAAGAAAAAATTGTTACAGGTGGTGAGGACTTTAACTTCCAGGTTTTAAGTGCAACATCCTGTGGTTCAAGGGAGATTTTAGAATTTGCTTTCCAGCTTCCTTTTAAGGGAGAAAGACAACTTTTAGTGGTGGAGGAAGCGGATAAGTTAAGTTTGAAAGACCAGAAGAGTTTACTCTCTTATCTTAAAAATCCCGTTAAGTCTACCTGTGTTGTTTTTACAGGAGACGGTTTTGACCACAGAACAGGTTTTTATAATTTCTTTGGGAAGGAAGGAAAAATTGTTTTCTTTCGTCCTTTGAATGAGTTTGAAATGATTGAGTGGATAAGAGAAAAAGTTGAAGATGCAGGAAAAATTATAACCGAAGATGCAGCCTTTGAATTATACAGGAGAATAGGGAAAGATCTTTTCCTG
>DRTT01000142.1 GCA_011372105.1 Candidatus Aerophobota bacterium | reverse complement strand
CAAAGGATCCAAAGAAAGCACGCAATTTTATGATTAATCATATTAGAGAAACAGAAATGAACATGAGAATTATGTTGGAAAAGAAGGATTTTTAATACGACATACAATAGCCAGCCATAAAAAAGAGGGAATGTTTCTGTAGAAAAGGAGGGATAAATTATGTCTATAAAACGCAGAGGTAGAAAAATTGAATTTTCTTCTTTGTTGATGCAGGGAAGCATAGGTGTGTTATTAGCTTTGTCGCTTTTAATTATTTTTTTAATTATCTTCTCTAATAGATTTTTAACCAGTACCAATTTTTTTGCTGTTTCCAGAGCTTTTTCATTATGGGCGGTAATAGGTTTTTCTCAGCTTTTTGCTTTAGTAATTGGGGATTTAAATTTGTCGGTGGGCGCAATAGGAGGTTTGTCTGCCGTAACAGCTGGTTGGCTTTTTCAATCTTTTAAATTTCCCATCTGGATTCCTGTGATTGCTGGAATTTCAGTTGGAACAGGATGCGGGTTGGTTAACGGGTTGCTTATTACAAGAACAGGGATCAACGCTTTTGTGATAACCTTAGGAACCGCAAGTGTATATACAGGGATGATTTTTGGGTTCACACATGCTATCCCTTTCTCCGAGATTCCTCCTTCCTTTAAGTTTATCGGGGGAGGGAGTGTTTTTGGAACTGTACCTATACTATTCTTTATAATGACCGCAATAGCTATTTTTTTATGGTTTTTTTTTACCTATACTGTTTTGGGTAGAAGAATGTTAGCTACTGGTGGAAACAGAGATGCTGCGAGGCTATCTGGAATAAATGTTAGAGAGGTAACTCTGCTTGCTCATCTTTTCTCTGGTCTTTTTGCAGGAGTTAGTGGTGTGTTATATGTTGCAAGATTAGGATCAGCACATCCAAGTATAGGAATGAATTGGCTGTTAACATCATTTGCTGTTCCAATAATAGGTGGGACGCCTCTTGTTGGAGGAGCTACTTCTATTTTAGGAGCAGTTTTAGGTGCAGTATTGATTACCCTGATTTCTAATGCACTTGTATTGTTGAGAGTTGACCCATTTTGGGAACAGTTCTTTTTGGGGTTAATTCTTTTAATTGCAGTTGGGATTGACAGGGTCAGAGCTGTTTATATTGAAAGGCGATACTGAGAATTAAGGAAAATTATTGAAAAGAGGAGGTGGTGGAATTATAAGTATGAAATTTAACTATGGTAGAAGAAAAATGAGATTGGAAAAAGATAAAGGAGGTTTATAAAGATGAGAGTAAGAAAGTTAAAGTTATCGGTGATAGTTATTTTAAGTGTGTTGGTGATAGGAGGAACATTTTCTTTTGCTCAGGCTGAAGTTTCTAAAATGAGACTTGCAGTGGTAGGGGTACTTCATCCTTATTTTGCGCCCTGGGAAAAAGCAACCAAAGATTTTATGGAGAAAACAGGTATAGATTGTGTGTATAGGGCAACAGTCCACTTCAACCAGGAAGAAGAAAATGATATAGTTGAAGGTCTTGTCTCCTTAGGATATAATGGGTTTGCTTTGTGGCCAGGTCATCCAAGTGCTGTAAATGCCACTATAACAGAGCTTGTGAAGAAGGGAATACCTGTAGTTTTAATTGCTGGACCTGCTGAATTACCTACAGATGCCTCTTTGTGCATTGCTACAGATGTGAAGAAAGCTGCAATGATCGCCACAGAACATCTTATAGAAGCATTGGGAGGAAAAGGAAATATAGTGAATCTACTTGGAGCATTATCTGATCCTAATACTGTCCTTAGAAAGCAGGGAGTTGAAGAGGTTGTTGCTAAGTATCCCGGAGTTAAGATAATAGATGAACTTGCTGATGTAGACGCCTGGGAAGCTGCTACAACTAAGATAGACAGCTTATTAGCTGCAAGAGCTGATGAGATTGATGGGATGGTTGCTACAAATTACATTGCAACGGTAGTGGCAAGTGAAGCCTTGGTTGAGTTAGGTGACAAGAGAATAAAGTTCATAGGTATGGATGATGATCCTAAAGTGCTGAAGGCGATCAAGGAAGGATATGTGACAGGAACGATGGTTCAGGCACCTTATGCTCAAGCTTATTTGGGTTTGGAGGCATTGAGACTCTTAAAGTCCGGATATACAATTAAGAAGGGGGTTTATTTTATTGATTCAGGAGTTACATTTGTTAGTGCAAAGAATGTAGACACATATGCTCAGGACGTTCATGCAAATTTCCTTAAGATGCTGAAAACATTCACCGAGGACTATTTCAATCCTCCAAGTAGCTAATTGGTAATGGTAAGATTGGCGTCTACATGTAGACGCCAATCTCTCTTTAATAGCAAAAAGGAAGGTAAATTATGCTCGAGGCAAGAGGCGTTAGTAAATTTTTCCCTGGAGTAAAGGCATTAGATAATGTATCCGTAAGTTTTAACAGTGGTCAAGTACACGCCTTGCTCGGTGAGAATGGTGCAGGTAAAAGTACCTTTATAAAAATAATAGCAGGAGTTTACAAGCCTGATAGAGGTAAAATACTTTTTAACAATCAAATTTACGAGGTGGATAGTCCTCTTGAGGCTCTCCAGAAGGGAATTTATACTGTTTATCAAGAACCTCAGGTTATTCCTCAGGCAACTGTTGCTGAAAATATGATGCTTAATAATTTGCCGAGAAAAGGCAGGATGGGTATTGTTGATTGGAGAAAAGTTAATGAAGTTGCGGGGAAATATTTAGAAGCAGTAGGATTGGATGTATCTCCCACTACTCGTGTTATTAAATTAACTCCTGCTCAAAGACACTTAATGCAGGTTGCCAAAGCGTTGCTTTTTCAAAGTAAAGTTTTACTACTGGATGAGCCCACTGCATCACTTCCAGAACAAGAGGTAGAGCAGCTATTTAAATTAATTAATAAGCTTAAACAGGAAGGTGTTCTGATAATATTTGTTACACATATTTTAGAAGAGGTATTTGAGATATGTGATAGAGTGAGTATTTTCAGGGATGGAAAATGTGTAAGAACAGATGATATTGAAAATTTGAGCAAGCAAGAAATAATAAAACTAATGATAGGAAGAGAAGAACACTTAGAATCCTTGGGTACTTTAAAGGTGGAAAAAGACAGGAAAGTTTTGGAAGTAAGGAATTTAACCAGAGAAAATAAGGTCTATAATGTAAGTTTTGAACTCTTCAAAGGGGAAATTTTGGGGTTTTATGGATTGGTTGGCTCAGGTAGAACGGAACTTGCCAGAATTATTATCGGTGATGATAGGTATGATAAGGGAGAAATTTTAGTAAATGGAAAAAAAGCTAAAATAAATTCAGTATATGATGCCCTGTCCAGGTATAAAATAGGATATATAACCGAAGATAGAAGAAGAGATGGCCTTTTACTGAATGATACAGTGATGACGAATATAACCATAACTGTCTGGGATAAAATTTGTAATAAATTTAGGATTATTCCTAAGACACGAGAGGAAGAGGTAGCTAAGTTGCAGGTAGAAGACCTGGATATAAAGATTACCAGTTTAAATCAGAGAGTAAATACGTTAAGTGGTGGTAATCAGCAAAAGGTGAACGTTGCCAAATGGCTGGCTGCAAGGTGTGATATCTTGATATTTGATGAGCCTACAACTGGGATAGATGTAGGTGCTCGGGAATATTTTGTCAAGTTAATTTGGAAGCTTGCCAGGGAAGGGAAATCAATAATTCTAATCTCATCGGATATGGCAGAGATAATAAGGTTGGCTGAAAGAATATTGGTTTTCTCTAACAAAAGAGTTATAGGGGAGATTGATAATAGCAGTAAGGATTATAAAGAGATAAGCCAAAAAATAGCTAAGTATCTTTTTGTCCAGGCAAATTAAAAATAATAAAAAGAAAAACTGAAAAGAAAGGAGGTGAGGAATAACAAAGCTTAACCTGAGGAGAAAACTCAGGAGAAGAGTATAT
>DRTT01000123.1 GCA_011372105.1 Candidatus Aerophobota bacterium | reverse complement strand
TGCCCCAATTTCACAGGAATGTTTTGTAAGTCTGATACTCTCCTCGGTGGTTATACATCCTGTATGGACTATTACTTTCACTTTTCCTTTGAGCTTTTCAACTGCAACCTCAGCAATTTGTTTCCTCTCCTCCAGAGACAAAAGAGGCCCCTCACCTGTTGTCCCTCCAACAAACACACCGTCCACTCCCTTTTCAACAATAAAATCAAGGTAAGAGCGCATTGCCTCAGCGTCAACTTTCTCCCCACCATCTTTCATGGGTGTTATAATGGCTGAAATCACACCTTCCCATAAAGGCATTATTTATAAACCTCCTTTCTTTTCTCTCAGTGATCTTGCAAAGAGTCTTGCTTTTTCAAGGTCCTCAGGTGTATCAACAGATAATGCAACATATTCATGTTTTGTCAATATAACCTTTATTTTGTATCCATTTTCAAGTGCCCTGAGCTGTTCAAGAGACTCAGAAAGTTCAAGAGGTGTAGGTTTTAAACTTGCAAACGTGAGAAGAAAGTCTTTTTGATAAGAATATATACCAATATGCTCAAAAGCGCGATGTCCTTCGGTACGTCGGGGATAGGGAATAAGAGAGCGGGAAAAATAAAGAGCAAAACCGTATTTGTCAGTCACCACCTTAACAACATTGGGATTTGTAAAATCCTCTCTATTTTTTATCTCATGCATCAATGTCCCCATGGGAATGCTTTTATCCTCAAGAAGAGGCTGTGCAACCTCATCTATCATCCCAGGATTGATAAATGGTTCATCTCCCTGAATATTCACCACCACCTCAGCATCAAGCTCCCGTGCAACCTCTGCCACCCTGTCTGTGCCTGTTGTATGGTGAGAGGAGGTAAGTGTTGCTTTTCCTCCAAAGCCCTCCACAACCTTCTTAATTCTTTCATCATCTGTTGCTACTATTACATCATCCAAAATGGAGGATTTTCTAACATTTTCGTAGACATGCTGGATCATGGGTTTACCATCAATGTCAACAAGTGGTTTTCCTGTAAGTCTTGTAGAACCATATCTTGCTGGGATTATACCCACCACACGCATCAAAATCTCCTCCTTTCTCTTTTTTATTTTTACTATTTTTACTATGACCAGACTAAACCAAAAAAACCACCAACCAGTTAACCGATCAACCCTTCTTGTATTTCCTTAACTCTTTTGTACATGACTTCCCTGTTTAAAATTTTTATATCATTAACTATCCACTCTCTCATCTTTTTGCCAGCAGGTGTCTCTTGAGGATAGGAAATAAAATCCAGAGATACACCAAGTTTCTCACTTACTTTAAAAGCTAAAATAGGCCACACAACTCCCAAATCCTCTCTTATAGGGATGCTTTTCTCTAAACGGGCAAAACCTGACATCTCCATTCTAAATGGAACTTTTAAAAACTTTGTCTTGGGAAGTCCCTTATTAATGGCCTCCTGAACACTTCTACTTTTTCTTTCCATCTGCCAGGCTTTTTCTAAGTTCGGATCAAGGTCAATTCTAACAAGTGTTTTATCCTTCAAACTGAAAGTTTTAACTCCTTCCCAGGCTGACCAGATTCCGTGACCTGTGTAGGTTTCAAAAGGACCATCATGAATTTCCTGTGTCAGTGCAACTCCGGATTCAATTATGATATCTGCACCACTTAAAATATCTGCCACCGCAGCACTCCTCTGTTTTAGAGAAATACTATCACCTATACAAAGACCCACCATTCCCCCTCCAACAAGCTGGGTAGTGGAGACTATCACGGGAACATTTTCCCTTGCACCTGCTCCTATCATGGTCCTCTCATCAGCTCCAAGACCTGCCACATACTCAAAAGGCCTGCCAATTAACCTGGCAATAGACTCCACTTCTCTTGCAATTCTTTCTGTCCTGAGACCCATAGGATAGGCCATATTACCTGCTGCTTTTATTATTACATCTCCTTCCAACCTGAGGACCTTCTCTATAAGTTCAAGGTCAACCACCATCTCCCTTCTTATCTGTTCCAGAGTCTCCCCATCCATAACGGTAACTTCAAATATTCCTCCCCTGGGTAAGATATCCTCATAAATCCCCAATTTTTCACCCTTCACCCTCTTAACCTTATCAAGACTTCCTGCCATCTCATGGGCTATCACAGCAGAGCTTGTAATCACCCCGTCAACTATTTTTTTTCGGATGAGCTCTGCTATCAGCGTGGTAACACCCTCATGAATATTTGGTCCACTTCCTGTCACTACAACAAACTTTCCACCTTTTTCTTTAACCTTAACTATTTCTCTCACAACCTGTTCAATCCGTTCTCTGGAGACCTCCTCAAGCCCCTGATAAAGCTTTTCTATAAGATCATGGTCAATCTCACTTTTTGGCATTTTCTCTCCTCATCAAACTGATATTTTTTCTAACTCTATCCCTGATAACCGGCAAGTCTTGGCAACCAGAGTACAGTTTCAGGGATATAGGTGCATATCATGAGAGCACCTATTTCAAAAGCTATAAATAAAAGCATCTCCTTAACCACATCAGGAAAAGGAGTATCGCTTATGGCACTTGTGATAAACAAAGTCTCTCCATAAGGTGGTGTATCAAGAGCAATCATTAAATTTAAAACACATACAACTCCAAAATGGACAAGGTCTATCCCTGCAGCTTTAACAAGAGGCAGGACAATGGGGACAATTATTAATAAAATAGCAGAAACATCAATAAAACATCCAAGAACTATAAAAAGCAGGTTAAGAGATAAAAGTAAGGTCCATTTGCTGGACATAAGTCCCAGACTTATGAAGGCATTGGTAATTAAAGCAGGTATTTCTTCTCTTGCCACCACATAACCAAATATAAAAGCCCCTGCTACAAGAAAGCTGACAAAACCTGTGCTTAACACTGTATCAATAAGAACTTTATAAAGAGCTTTCAAACCAAGTGTTCTGTAAACAAACAAACTTAAAACAAGCGCATACACACTCACAACACCTGCAGCTTCTGTGGGAGTAAAAACTCCTCCGTATATTCCCCCAAGAAGAATAACAGGAGCTACAAGAGCAAAAAAAGATTTATAAATACTTCTTAAAAACTCTCTAAAGGAAACACGTTTTCCTGCAGGATAGTTCCTTTTAACAGAAAGAATATAAACAAGAAGCATTAAAACACCCCCCAGCAAAAGCCCGGGAATAAATCCTCCAAGAAAAAGATATCCAACAGAGGCACCTGAAAGCATGGAATAAATAACCATGGGAATGCTGGGAGGAATTATAGGTCCTATTGTAGCAGACGCACAGGTAACAGCGCAACTGAAAGGTCCATCATAACCTGCGTCTTTCATTGCCTTAATCTCCACTGCTCCAAGCCCTGCAACATCAGATAGCTCTGATCCCGTCATTCCAGCAAAAATTATACTTGCTATAATGTTAACATAACCAAGCCCACCTTTAACAGGACCAACAAGAGCCTTGGCAAAGTCAAAAACCCTATCTGTTATTTTTCCGGCATTCATAACCTTCGCAGTAAAGATAAAAAGAGGCACAGCAAGAAGCACAAATTGACTTTCAAATTTTATAACCATCATGTCCATAATGGTGGCAAGGTCTATACCGGATAATAAAAGATAAAGAGCAGAACTTATCAGCATTCCAAATCCAATAGGATAGCCCATAGCAAAAATAGCAGCAAAACTTATAAGCCACACAGCTACTGCCATGGCAGCACCTCTTCCTTTTCAGGGACTTTTTTCCCTAAAAGTTCCCTGATATAATCGTAGATTAAAGCAGAATTGTGGATAATAATAAGTACCAGGAATATTGGAAAGCACATGAGAAGGTAAGTCCAGGGTATACGTAAGGCAGAGGATTTTATCCTATAGTTCCAGATAGTGTATTCTACACTGTGTATAAGAATTAAAATGAATACCACATTGGTTAATATATCAAAAAACATGTCAATGATAAGCTGAAATTTTCTTGGGAATTTTCTGTAAACAATATCAAACCGGAT
>DRTT01000108.1 GCA_011372105.1 Candidatus Aerophobota bacterium | reverse complement strand
GAGCCGTATTTTCTTTCAGCCTCTTTTATCCCTATATCATGCAAAATAGCTGCCGGGATAACTATATGCCAGTCTCCACTTTCTTCTTTTAACAATTCTTCTGCAAAATGCATCACATCCTTAGCATGCTTTATCCTTTTTGCATCATTTCCAAAGTATTTTTCTAATTCCTCTATTAGTTTCTGTTTCAGGGTTATTGCCTTATTTTTCATATATCTGGCATAGGTTTTCTCTCCCACGCACTCTTTTGCATACCTGCACCAATCAAGACAGCTTGGACCTTCCTGACGCATCACAACCCTTTTGCACTTTGGACAGATTGCTCTAATCTCATCTGTCCATATCTCAACTTCCTCTCCACAGGAAGGACATTTTATAATCTCTGGCCTGGGTTGTCTAAATCCTTTACTTCCTGGACACTTATTAATCATCATATCCATTCCTCAGATAAAATCTCCCCCTGTATACTTACAACGATAGATTTAATGGGAACTTTTCTTCTTGAGTCCTCTTTCGTTAAAAGCTATCTTCTCCCTCTCGACCCCAACTGTTGATTGGATACTCTCTTTGACAGCGGTTTAAAATAAAAATGAGCTTTTGAGAACAACCATTGTCTAACCCAAAGATTATTGATTATATTATAGATTATTGTGTCTTTTTGTTAAGTAAAGTCCTTGAGATTTAATTCCTGATTGATTGACGAAGTTATGCTGAATACATATAATTGCTACCAAATGGAAATAACTGACCAGCGGAGAGCAAGGATGCCCAGAATATATGATGACATTACCCAGACTATTAGTAAAACTCCTATGGTAAGGCTCAGTCGTATAGCAAAAGGGATTAAAGCTGAGATTATAGCGAAGCTTGAGTTTTTCAATCCCTGCGGAAGTATGAAAGATAGAATTGGTGTGGCAATGTTGGAGGCTGCGGAAAAAGCAGGATTTATAAATCCCCGCACCTCCATAATAGTTGAACCTACCTCCGGGAATACAGGTTGTGCCCTTGCGTTTGTTTGCGCAGTAAAAGGTTATAAGCTTTCTTGGTAATGCCTGAGAATGCAAGTGAGGAAAATAAAGATAAAGTTATTGTGGTTATTCTTCCTGACACAGATGAGGAGTATATTTCAACACGAATCTTCAAACAGGGAAAGAGAAATATTAAAATAAATTAAAAAGAGGAAGGCTTATGTCAGAAAGAGTAAGGTTTGGGGTTTGTCTTGAAAGAGAACTTGTAGAAAACTTTGACCGGGAAATTCAGAAAAGAGGCTACAACAATAGATCCAAGGCAATAGGTGATCTTATAAGAGACTGGCTTATTCAGCAAAAGACAGAGCTTGAGGAAAGGGAAGGAGTTGGTATTGTCGCTCTTCTTTATGACCACGAAGTGAGAGCTACCACCGAGACCTTACTTGAACTTCAGCACTCCTATAGTGATAGAATAATTACTACAACTCATATCCATCTTGATCCTCACATGTGTCTTGAGGTGCTTATAGTAAGGGGAAATTTTTCTCTTATAAGAGAAGTAGCGGGAAAGCTTTCTCCTGTGAGGGGTGTTAAACAGGTAAAGGTGATTCTCACAACTCATAAGATGGATTAGTCTGGATTAGGCAGAAAGTTCAGTGAGAGGGAACGATTCTGTATATTATCTCATTCTTTCTTGCAAGTCCCAGTTTCTCCCGGGCAATTTTTTCTATAAAAAAGGGGTCTTTGATTTTTTTCTCCATCTCCTTTAAATTTTTATTTTCCTCCCTTATTTTTTGAATCTCCATTCTTGCTTTTTCAACCTCACCGTCCATTTTGATAATATCCTGCTGTATCCTCCACCACCAGCCAAAAAGAAAGATAATTTCTGCAATAAGAAAAAATAAAAATATTTTTTCACCTTTTTTCATTTACCCTGCACCCCTTATTGTCAATGGATAGAATAAGAAAATAAGATTTAATTCCTTCTTCCAGGAAAACTTTTTTCATTGCCTCTCCAATTTTTTCTGCCTCTTCCTCAAGACAAAAAGCTGCAATTCCTGAGCCTGCCCCGGATAAGAATACCCCCTTTGCTCCTTGTGAAAGAGCAGCTTCAAATACTTTTCTCATCTGAGGTAAGAGCTTGCTTCTGTAGGGCTGGTGGATTTTATCCTGGGTTGCAAAGGCAAGGTTTTCCCATCTTCCCTGGACTAAAGAAGGAATGAGGATTGAAACCCTTGAAAGGTTGAAAATAGCATCTTTAAGAGGAACTTTTTCTGGAAGAGCTTCTCTTGCTTTTTCAGTAGGTATTTTTACCTCAGGTAAAATTACACAGACCCTAAGATTTTCAGGGACAGAGAGTCTTACCCAGTAAGGTTCTTTTTCATCATCTGCCACGGCGACAAACCCTCCAAGGAGTGATGCTGCGGCGTTGTCAGGGTGTCCTTCAAGTGAAGATGCCATTTTTAAAATTTCCTTTCTGGAAAGGTTTAAATCTAAGAGGTTGCAGGCGGCAACAATTGCCCCAATGCGCGTTGCAGCACTGCTTCCAAGTCCCCTTTCAAGGGGGATATTGTTTTCCTCTTTTATCTTAATTCCCTCAACTTTTTCTCCTGCTTTTTCAAATACCATTTTTAATGCAGGAAAAATTATATTTTTGTCGTTTAAAGGAATAACTCCTTCTCCCTCTCCCTTCACCTCAACTATAACTTTTTTCTCTTTTATCTTTTCTATCTCAATGCTGTTGTAAAGAGAAAGAGCAAGTCCAAGACAGTCAAACCCGCAACCTAAGTTAGTTGTGGAGGCAGGAACAGTTACCTTTACTTTTTTCATTTTCTTCTTCCTCAATCTGTATTTATTATACTACCAGAAAAGATTAAGGTAAACCTCAACTATTTTTTTTCCTAAGAATAAAGTTATAAAAGAGCCTGTAACAAGAAAGGGACCGAAGGGAATTTTATCTTTCATTTTCTTTCTACCGAGCAAAAGGAAAATACCTGCCACAAGTGCACCCAGAAAAAAGGAAAGAAAAAAGGATAAAAGTGCCATTTTCCATCCAAAAAATGCGCCTATGCCTGATGCAATTTTCACATCTCCCATTCCCATACCGGGCTGGCGGAGGAAAAGGAGGCTAAGATAAAAAATTAAAAGGAAAATACCTGCCCCAAGTGCTACTCCTTTAAGTGAGGGAATTAGAAAGCCCTGAAAAGTCGATAAAATAAGGCTTGAGAAAATAAGGCTGTAGGATAAACAGTCGGGGATTATTTGATGTTCAATGTCAATGAAAAAAACAGGAATAAGAACTGATATGAAAAAAAGCTCTTTTATAAGATAGAGAATGAAAAAAGGTTTTATATAAATCAAATTAAGGTATCGCCAGAGAGAAAGAAGAAAAAAAATACCGCAGGAAAGTTCCACCACAGGGTATCTCCAGGAAATTTTCTTTTTACATGCCCTGCATTTTCCCCCAAGAAGGATAAAACTTAAAAGAGGGATGTTATCATACCATAAGATTTTTTTACCACACTCAGGACAGTGTGAGGGAGGGTAGAGGATAGATTCGCCTTTTGGTAGACGATAAATGACCACATTTAAAAAAGAACCTATTGAAACTCCTAAAAGGAAGATAAATAAGGAAAAAAGAAAACTCATTTTCTTTATTTATAGAGGGTTTTTATTCTTGTGTCAAGAAAAAAAAGAAAAAGGGCAGGAAAACCTGCCCTTTTTTAAGATTTATTTATAAAAAACTTGCCTCTTTTATCCGCTTCCATATCCTATATCGCCATCTGAATTCACGCCTGTATCGCCTGTAGCAGGGTCATACCATTCGCCCGTGTCGCTTGTTTGAAATCCATACGCATCATCAGCTCCTTCTGAACCACCAATCGGCCCTCTCACACTTGCACTCCAATCTATCGTGGTAGAGCCAGTGCCATTTGCAGCCTTATAAGGATTATCTTCATCTGTATCAGGTCCCATGCCCACAATTAAATACATGGTATTGTCGGAACTTGTAGCTATTACATAACTGTTACCCCATGGATCCGTAAAGACACTGCTC
>DRTT01000127.1 GCA_011372105.1 Candidatus Aerophobota bacterium | reverse complement strand
CATGGAAAAAGGTAGCAGTGCCACTTTAGTATCCACCAAAAATTGAACAATTACCCTGACCCCAGTTAGCTTGACATTGATTTTTAAATTAATATATTAATATTGTGATTTTGGTTAAGGAGTAGAAGAAGGGCCCATAGCTCAGTTGGTAGAGCAGCGGACTCATAATCCGTAGGTCGGAGGTTCGAGTCCTCCTGGGCCCATTTATTTTTTAATATTACTTTTTAAGGTGAGCTATATAATTCTTGGAAGAACATCTCCCCCGTAGTTTATCACTCCTACCTTAGCGTCTTTTCCCTGTGTTTTAAAAGCAATATCCAGGGCTTCCTCCAGAGTTTGGGCATGTTTAAATCCAATTTTCTCTTTATCCTCTATAGACATTCCTTCTGATACGCATATTACCTCTCTGGAGTGTTCCATTATCCTTGCGTGCTGGAGTAAAGTGGAGGCACATACAAGGTCATCGAATTTATCTTCCTCTACCATCTTTTTTAATTCACTATAAGACCTGCTGGCATATTCTCCCATCTCTGAGTGTGTAGGCGATATACCATCAGGGAAATGAGCTATTATGATGGATGTTCCACCTTTTTTTAGACCTTGCTGAGCGTAGGAGAGAGGTTTAACACCTTGCCAGTAGTCTATATCTGCAGGATAGGCACTTACTATAACGATATCAGCGAGACCAGGAATCTCCCGCTCATAAATTCTTTTTGCTATCTTCACACCTTCTCTGTGAGCTTTAACCTGGTTGCCAGAGACGACTTTCACTATCTCCTTTTTGTCATTTAAAACCACATTTACGATAAAATTTAATCCTACTGCCTCTGCCACTTTCTCTATTTCGTGTCTTACTTCATTTTCCACGTCACCCACGAGTTTTAAAAACATATCTTTTTTCATCGGGATAAGATGAGTTTTTCCTGTGGTTTCCCAGGAACATATCCCGGGCTGTATTGCTTTTCCACCTCCTCCATATCCTGCGAGGCAGTGGGGAACAATACTTCCTGTGGCTATTAAGAGATCAGCTTCTTTGGCAAGTTTATTTACTTCAATTGGAATTCCACTTGGGGTTGATCCTATTTTAACAAGGTTATTTTTATCTTTCCACTCGTGATTTAAAACTTTAATTCTCTCTGTAACCTCTTTTCCAAAGCAGTTTTCTATTTCCTCCTCTGTCATGTATCTGTGAGTGCCAAGGGAGATAAGACCTGTTATGTCCTTGTCGGGGATACCACATCTATTTAGCTCGTCAAGTATAACAGGGAATATTCTCTCTCTTGGAGTGGGTCTTGTGATGTCATCACCTATAATAACCACCTTCATTCCTTTTCTTGCCAGCTCAGAAAGAGGAAGTGAAGATATGGGATTTTCCAGTGACTTCATTATTGCCTCTTTTTCGTTCTTTACTCCAGGAAGGTCCTCTGGCTTTATGCTATACAAAAGATTCTCCTGAGGGATTTTTACCTCAACCTCACCATCTTTGTATCTTAGCTTTAATTTTTTGTCCATTTGCCTTTCTCCTTATTGAAGCTTATTTTGTATATTTTATAAAGGATGCAAATTTATGTCAATCACAAAACCTTTGACAAAAAACTCGTGAAGATATATAAATTGTACAAAAATGGAGTGGATAGAAAATGAAAAAATCTTATCAAATTATTGCGAGTATGCTTTTTGTTCTTTCCTTGCTTTTGTATCCGGGTGTAAAGGCGAAAGCCGGTATTGAAGAAGCAAGAGCTTACATAAACCAGGGAAAATTTAATGAGGCTGTTGAGGAATTAGAAAAAATAATATCCTTCAACCCAACCTCAGGAGAAGCACATCTTCTTCTTGCCAGAATCTACAGTAAAAAAGCAAAACTATTTTTGGAGAAGGCTATTAAAGAATATACCGAAGCCTTTGCTGATAAAAAGACAAATTTTGATGCTCGGAAAGAGCTTTCACAACTTTTAATTGAGACAGGAGAATATAAGAAAGCAATAAGTGTGCTTTCACCTTTAGAAAAGGAAGGATTCCCTGAGTTTGAAATTTTGAAACTTTTAGGTATTGCTTACTTCAAGGAAGGTAGGCTAACCGATGCTCTTTTGAGATTAGAGAAGGCTCAAAAGTTAAATCCAGATGATTCTGAGCTTCTTTTTTATCTTGCCCGGACTTATGAAGAGAAAAAGCTTTTTGATGAAGCTCTCACATCTTACAACAGGATTATTTTGCTTGGTGAGGATAAATCTCTTTCTGAAGCGGCAAAGGAAAGAATAAAGCATATAAACCAGGAAAGAGCAGGATTAACAGTGGAAGGTATTGAGGATGAGGAGGTAAAAAAATTAGTGCTTACCTCTCCTGGAGTAGAAGAATACCCGGAGGCAGGAGCAATAATACTTTTAAATGAACATGAGTACTTAATTAAAAAAGATAACACCATGGTGGAAAATATTCACGGACTCATTAAAATTCTTAACGTAAGAGGAAGAGAAAAATACGGAGAAATTAACATCGATTATGATTCCACTTATCAAACGGTAAATGTTGAGATTGCGCGAACAATCAAACCTGATGGCAGTATAGTGGAGGTGGGGAAAAAAGATATAAAAGATATAGACAGATGGGCAGGTTTTCCTCTTTACAGTAACGCAAAAGTGAAAGTCATTTCTATGCCGGAGGTTGTAGAAGGTTCCGTGATTGAGTATAAGGCCTCTATTTTTACAAGTAAGTTGATAAATGAGGATGACTTTGAATTTCGCTTTGGTATAAGGTATTTTGAACCCTGTCTTCATCACAGGCTAAGGGTTATTTTACCCAGAGAAAGAAAAATTAATATCCATTATGTAAGGATAAACAGGGAACCGGAGATTAAGCAAAAAGGAGACTTTTTAGTATATGAGTGGAAAATTGATAATGTTCCTGAAATAATCTCTGAACCCAATATGCCTCCCTGGGCGGATATTTCCCCCTTTATAATGGTTTCTTCTTTTAAAAGTTGGGAGGAGTTTTCCTCCTGGTGGAGAAATTTAAGTAGAGGGCAGGCAGAGCCCACACCTGAGATAAAAGATGCTGTGAAAAAAATAACGCAGGGGAAACTAACTTTAAGAGAAAAGGCAAGAGCTATTTACAATTGGGTTGTAACCAACATAAGGTATGTGGGGCTTGAATTTGGTATAGCAGGATTCAAACCTCATTCAGCACAGGAAGTTTTTAACAACAAATACGGTGATTGTAAAGATAAGGCCACCCTTCTTATAGCAATGTATAAAGCAGCGGGAATACCTGCCTTCTATGCTCTTGTGGGAACAAGGGAAATGGGAAAACTGGAAAAAGAGATACCAATGTCTCAGTTCAACCATGCTATTGTGGTAGCAAAAATAGGTGATGAGCTTATATGGCTTGATCCTACCTGTGAAGTTGCCTCCTTTGGTGAGATTCCTGGAGATGATCAGGAAAAGCTTGCACTTGTCTTTTTTGAAGATAAAGCAAAGTTTTTAAGGGTTCCTCTAAAAAATCCTGAGGAAAATGCTATAAAAACTTCTATGTTAATAAATATAAATCCTGATAGAAGTATTAATGTTAAAATGAACATTAAAACCTTTGGGCAAAGTGAAATGCAGATGAGGTCTTTTAAATATTTAAAACCCGCAAGACGCAAGCAAATAGTGGAGGATTGGATAAATTCAATAGCACCTGGTGCAAAATTAAAAGAATTCAAGTTCACAAACCTTGATGATCTTGATATTCCGGTAGAATTAGACATTGAATTTTCCGCTCCTGATTATCTTAAAAAAGCAGGGGATGTTCTGTTATTTTCCATTCCCGGCATTCAAATAGATGCGGGTCTTGTTGGAAAAGAAAAAAGGAACTATCCTGTTGTCTTTTCAACAACTTATCTTTCTATAGATAAAGCGGAAGTCTTACTCCCCTCTCAGTTTCAGGTTCAGTTTTTACCTGAAGAGATTGAGCTTAAGCTTCCCTATATTTACTTCAGGTCAGAGTACAAAAGTGAAGATAGAAAAATTTTCTATGAAGGCATATTAAAAAGGAATACAACAGGAATAGAGGTATATGAGTATAAAAGTTTCAAAGAATTTATGGAAAAAGCCTCAAGAAAGTCCCAGGAAAAAATTATTTTAAGAGAAAAAATTTAGCTT
>DRTT01000073.1 GCA_011372105.1 Candidatus Aerophobota bacterium | reverse complement strand
TTTCGGGGTATCTCAACATCGATGTTTTTCAGGTTATGCTCTTTTGCTCCTTTGATAAATATCCTGTTTTTTCTCATTTCTTCAACTTTTAAAGCCAAATTTGGATATAAAAAGAGAACAAGATTAAATGCGAAACTTAAAAATTTTCCGGGAAGGAAAACTACTTCTCCAGGGATAAGGAAGCATAACCTACAACTGCACTGTAATCTCCAGTGATATCACCTGAAGTGGCGTATTTTAAGAGCCTTGCTTTAACACTGCCAAAAGACAAGGCTATCTGCATCAAGGCAAAAACTGGTCCATAACCACACATTGAGTAATCACCAGAAGATAAAACTCTTCTGAGGGATTCAGGGTTACAGGTTAAAATTGCCTCTATAATATTCTTGTCATCTCTTTCCGCAATTTTCCGAGGCTGGTAATGGGTAAGGTCTGTGCTGGCAACAAGAGCAATACCATTTTTTTCTTTTATCACCTCAAATATAGCCTTCCCAACGCCAACGCTTGTAACAAAAGTCTGATCAGTAAAACAAATGGGAACAATCTTAAAATTATCCTTATAGCCGTACTGGAGAAATGGTAGTTGAACCTCTAAGGAGTGTTCTCTTTGATGTGCTTTTTCGTCTTCTTCTATTAAGGGAGAAGCCTGTAAAATATCCTTTGCTAAATCCTCATCTATGGGTACTTTTCCAAGAGGTGTCTCCCACTCACCCTCTGTCATTATAGCCACAGAGCGACCAAATCCCCGATGATTTGGACCTAATATTATAATTGTTTCGGGGTTTTCATTTTCCATAAGACAAGCAAATCCCCAAGCTGCAACGGGACCAGAATAAACATAGCCTGCATGCGGACTTATAATGGCAAAAATTTTATCTTTGCTTTTTTCTGCAATTGAAGGAATCCTCCCAGGACCAAGAGGATGAAGAAAACATTCCTCTATTTCCTCTCTCAGAGATTCTTTATTTCCCGGGTAAAATGTCCCTGCTACTGCTGGTTTTCTTATCATCCATACACCTTTCAGTTAAAATTAAGCATCGCCTTTTCTATACCTTCTGTTATAATTTTCTCCACTGCTGAAACTGCTCTCTGCAAAACATTCTGCATTATCCTCCATTCTTCAGGAGAAAATTCCTGAAGAACGTATTCTCTTAAAGGTACATTTTGAGGAGGTTTTCCAATACCAATACGTAACCTTGGAAAATTCTTACTCTCCATATTTTCAATGACTGACCTTACCCCCAGGTGCCCGGCATCTCCTCCGTCTCTTGAGATCTTTATTCTACCAAGTTCAAGGTCAGCATCATCATTCACCACCAGCATCTCTTCAACCTTTACCTTATACCTGCTGGAAATCTTTCTTGCCGCAACTCCTGAAAGGTTCATGTAAGTTAGAGGCTTTGCAAGGAGAACTTCCTTTTCTTTTATCTTTACCTTCCCTAAAAGGCAGTCAAGGTTATAAAGGTCAAGCTTTACCCTGTACTTTTCAGCAACAGCATCCACTACAAGAAAGCCCGCATTATGACGTGTTCTTTCATACTCTTTGCCCGGATTACCAAGACCCATTATAACTTTCATTCTTTTTCTTTTTTCTTCTCAGATTCCTCCTCTTTCTTTACCTCTCCTTTCTTGCCCTTTTCAACTACTTCCACTTCCTCAGCTTCTACTGCTTTTTCCTCCTCAAGCTCCTCAAGCTCCTCCTCGCTGATAGGAGAGATCACAGAAAGGACAATCTCTTCAGGATGTGTTGTTATCTTAACTCCAGGAGGAGCTTTAAGGTCTTTCACCTTTAATGAATCTCCTACCTCGAAATCAGTCAAATCAACATCAATGTAAGGTGGGATACTTTCTGGCAGGCATTCCACTTCAACCTCTCTTACCATTTGTTCAATTACGCCTCCCTTTTTGCTAACAGCTTCCTCTCCTAAGATCCTCAAGGGAACCTCTGTTGTAATTTTCTCTCCAAGTTTTATCTCATAAAAATCAATATGTTCTACTTCACCTTTCCTCCAGTTGTACTGCGCATCCTTAACTATAGCCTCCCTTTTTTCCTCCTTACCGTCTGTAAAATGGAGGGTGATTATTCTGTCCCCTTTGTGAAGAGAGGAGGAAAGTATACTGAGTTGTGAGGACTCAAACTGAAGAGGTATACCTTCCTTGATGTGAGCTCCATACAGGATTGCCGGAATAAAACCTTTTTTCCTTAGCCTTTTTGCCTCTGCTTTCCCTACTTTTTCTCTTCTTTTAACTTTTAATACCGGTTTTTCCATTTTTTTCTCCGTCTGGTTAATTATTCCCTGTTAAATAATGTCAAAAAGGGAACTCACAGATCTGTTCTGATGAATTCTCTTAATCGCCTCTCCAAGTAAAGGAGCAACTGAGAGAATCTTAATTTTTTCTCTATCTTCCTCCTTTAAATTAAGGTAAATTGTATCTGTTACTATTATCTCCTTAATGGGTGACATCTTTAGCTTCTTTAAGGCATTCCCGGAAAAAACAGGATGGGTACAGGCAGCATAAATTGTATCTGCTCCATTTTTAAGAAGAATATCAACTGCTGCAAGCAATGTTCCCCCTGTATCTATCATGTCATCTATCACAAGAACCTGTTTTCCTCTCACCTCTCCCACAATATGGATGACCTCTGCTTCGTTGGCAACAGGTCTTCTCTTATCCACTATGGCAAGAGGCACCTTTAAATACTTGGCATAAGCTCGGACCCTCCTCAAGCCCCCCACATCAGGAGATAACACAATAAGATTTTCAAGACCTTTCTTCTTAAAATAATCAATTATAACAGGGGCTGCAAAAAGATGGTCCACCTTTATATCAAAAAAACCCTGAATCTGGTCTACATGAAGATCCATAGTTAAAACTCTGTCAGCTCCTGCGGTGGTTATAAGATTTGCCACAAGTTTTGCTGTAATTGGAACACGCGGTCTATCTTTTCTATCCTGCCTTGCATAACCGTAATAAGGTATAACAGCTGTTATCCTCTGAGCAGAAGCTCTTTGACAGGCATCAATCATAATTAAAAGTTCCATCAAATTTTCATTAACAGGAGGACTGGTTGGTTGTATAAGAAAAACATCTCTTCCCCTTACATTTTCGTTAATTTTTACATAAGTCTCACCGTCACTGAAAGAGCTTATTTCCATATCACCAAGTTTTACCCCAAGGTAATCTGCAATCTTCTGGGCAAGCTGCACATTAGCTCGCCCTGCAAATATCTTCAGATTTTCATTTAGCATCTTTTCCTCCTGAGAAAAAATATTATAATTGAGGGAAGACAAATGTCAAATAAGCCTTTTGCTTATTTATTCCCTGCTGCGGGGGACTTTGCTTAAAAACCAAGCAGAAGAAAAAAAGCTCCCACCACAATGCCAAATATAAAATTAAAAAGCTTTACCCGCAGGGCATCTTTTACAGAACAGGAGAAAAGGGGAAGCATTCCATGACCATCCTGAACAATGGAACTTGTAAGAAGAACAGAAAAAGGAACAAGTCCCTCTGCAAACATCATCACAAAAACCATATGAGGTCCTGACTCAGGAATAAACCCCACAAGAGCTGACACTAAAAATACCCAGAGTATATTTCCCCTGACAAAACTTTCTATATTGAAAAAACCAAGACCGATATTTATGAAGAGTAAGGCAAAAAAAGTCCACAGAAAAACACGCCAAAGATGTCTTTTTACAAGATGGCGCCATATGTGAACCTTAAGGTAATGCTCAGGGGCTGTCAAAATGATAAAAGTGGCAAAGAAAAGTAACAAAAAGGTGGTGATTTTCATCCAGGTCCATTCAGACGGTCCAATGTATCCCAATCCTAAGGATACAAGAAAGAAAAGAAGGAAAAATAGGGTCAGGTATCTTACAAAAGAGGGTTTTAAGAAGAATTCTTTAATTGCAACAGGATAAAAGACAAAGGTAATCTCTTCCTCGTGGACCACCTGCATCTTGCAGCTTTCAGAGAGAGATATATTAAAATAGGAAGCTATTTTATCTGAAAGAAAAGCACCAAAGATACCAAGCACAAATAAAATGCCAAAAAGCAGAGTCGCTCTTTGAGGGAAAAGAGCAAGCATTACAAAGGCTTCATCACCACAGGTAGCAATCATCCCACCCACTATTGCACCAAAACTTAAAAGCCCATGAACATAGAAAGAGACATTCATAAAAGCCCCAAGGCAACCAGGTGTTGCCCCGAGAAAAGA
>DRTT01000122.1 GCA_011372105.1 Candidatus Aerophobota bacterium | reverse complement strand
GTGGTATATATCTTTCTCATAGTGATAAACAAGAGAGGTTTTTCCGTGCATAAGTCTTGTGGCGCGAACGATTTTTGCTCCAAAAACTTCTCCGATACACTGATGCCCAAGACAAACTCCCAGAATAGGAATGATACCGGCAAAACTTTCTATTACCTTATTGGATATTCCAGCATCAGATGGTCTACCCGGACCAGGAGATATGATGATTGCTTCGGGAGATTTTTTTCTGACATCTTTAAGAGAAATTCTGTCATTCCGGTAAACTTCAACTTTCTCTCCCAACTCTCCAAGATACTGGACAAGGTTATAAACAAAAGAATCGTAGTTATCAATCACAATAACCATTCTTTTTTCCTTTCGCTCAAACTTATTGCTTCAATCAAAGCTTTTGCTTTATTCAAAGTTTCCTGGCATTCCCTTTCTGGTTTTACAGAGTTTTTCAAACTCTTTAAAACCGGGATAATACATTTTTCACTCCAAAAAAAGAGGCCCAAGATGGGCCTCTTTTAGTTTGCTCTTCTTCGGCCTCATCTTTTCTAATCTTACCTTTTCTCTTCTTATCTCTTCTGCCTTGACCTTTACTTTTTCACAAACTTATTTTTACTTTAATTTACCCCTTTTCACCCTCAAGTATTATCTTTCCATATTTTGTTAAAACCTCTGCCTTACCTCTCACTTTTATAGCAGATGTGTGCTGTGTAAACTGGGCTACCATTAACTCGCCCTTATCAAGCTTTTCTGTATGATGAATCTTGGTCATCTCACCACGAGTCAATCCAATAATAGTTACCCCCTTCTCAAGTGCCTTAATAACAATATAGTCACCTGCCACCACATCTTTTATATCTATTTCATTCATCCCTTTTTCTTTTTATCAAATAAAAAAAATTTGTCAAATTTACCCTATTATCCTGCAAAGTTTTTCCTTGAAAAGCAACAGGCAACAGCAAAAGGAAAAAGTTTATTCAAAGAAGTCTTCTCTGGCAAAGGAACCTTCACAGGAGGTGGTGTTTTATAAGAGACAATGTAAAGAAGAACGGTATTTACCATAAATATCACTGTCAAAACTATAATAACCTTTCCCAGAAAACTTACCTCTCCTGTAGGTCCAAAAAAAGTCCCCACCCCTCCTCCAAAAGCTGCACCTGTACTTGCACCCCTTCCCACCTGAAGAAGAATAGCTCCCACAAGAAGAACACATACAACAACCTGTACAATAAAAAGAAAACTCATCAGTTTTCTCCATATTTTACTATTTTAATGAAAGATTCAGCATTCAGGCTGGCGCCTCCCACAAGAGCTCCATCAACATCGGGCTGTTGCATAAGCTCTTTTATATTATCAGGTTTAACACTTCCTCCATACTGTATCCTTATAGAATCTGCAACACTTTCATCATACATCTCTTTTAAAATTTCCCTTATAAACTCGTGCATTTCCTGTGCCTGCTCAGGAGTAGCAGTCTCTCCTGTCCCTATTGCCCAGACAGGCTCATAAGCAATAACTATTCTCTTAACCTCTGACAAACTGATACCCGCAAGACACCCCCTTACCTGCAGGTTAACAACTTCCTTTGCCCTGCCTTTTTTTCTTTCCTCAAGTTTCTCACCAACACACAAAAGAGGAGTAAGACCGGATTTTAAAGCTGCCTTTATTTTTTTATTTATCTTATCGTCTGTCTCACCAAAATACTGTCTTCTTTCAGAATGACCAAGTATCACATACCTGCATCCAACATCAACCAGCATCAAAGGAGATACCTCACCTGTATAGGCTCCTTTTTCCTCCCAGAACATATTTTGAGCACCAAGTCCTATAACTGTTCCTTTCAAAAGAGAGCTTACCTTCTCAAGATAGGGAAAGGGAGGAAAAACAACAGTCTCAACCTCCTCGTAACTGCCAATTTCTTTTACTAAACTCCTCACAAGTTCCTCTGCTTCCTTAGAGGTTTTATTCATCTTCCAGTTTCCACCTATTACAGGCTTTCGCACCTTTCCTCCTCCTTATTCTTTGTCTTTTAGGATAGCAATTCCAGGAAGCTCTTTTCCCTCAAGAAACTCAAGAGAAGCTCCCCCGCCAGTTGATACATGGGTCATTTTATCAAGAAGATTTTCTTTCTTAAGGGCGGCAATGGAATCCCCTCCTCCCACAACAACTGTAACACCTTTTTGAGTTACCTGAGCAAGCTTTCTTGCAACCTCTTTTGTCCCCTTACCAAATTCCTCCACTTCAAAATAACCAAGAGGTCCATTCCAGAAAACTGTTTTTGCCTCTTCAATAGCCTCACAGAAGTTTTTTACAGTCTCAGGACCTATATCAAGTGCCATCCATCCTTCAGGAATCTCCTTCTGGCCCACTATCTTAGTTTCAACACCACTTTTTGGCTCAGGGGCAACAACATGGTCCACAGGAAGCAAAATTTCACAACCTGCATTTTTTGCCTCTTTAAGAATATCAAGTGCCTCCTGCAGTTTGTCCTCCTCCACAAGAGACCTGCCTGTTGGTATATCCTGCGCCTTAAGGAAAGTGTAAGCCATCCCTCCACCAATAAGAATTTTCTGACATCTCTTTAAAAGGTTCTTTAAAACACCTATTTTGTCAGAGACTTTTGCTCCTCCCAGAATGGCAACAAAAGGGGAGGCAGGATTTGTCAAAAGCTCTGTTAAGACATCAATCTCTTTTGCCATAAGAAGACCTGCAACAGCAGGAAGGAATTTTGCAACTCCAACAGTTGAGGCGTGAGCTCGGTGAGCTGCTCCAAAGGCATCATTCACATAAATATCTCCAAGTTTCGCAAGCTTTTTTGCAAATTCAAGGTCATTTTCAGTCTCCTCCTTGTAAAAACGGGTATTCTCCAGAAGACAGACCTCTCCCGGTTTCAAATTCTCAACCACCCTTTCAACCTCTTCTCCCACACAACTATCAAGCTTCTTCACATCCTTCCCCAGAAGCTCAGAAAGACGCTTTGCCACCTCATCCATTTTAAGCTCTGGGACAACTTTTCCCTTTGGTCTCCCAAGGTGGGACATCAAAACAAGAGAGGCACCTTTTTCCAGAATGTATTTTATTGTGGGAAGTGCCGCCCTTATTCTTGTATCATCGGTTATTTTGCCGGTCTTTTTATCAATGGAAACATTGAAATCAACTCGCATTAAAACCCTTTTACCGGCAAGATCAACATCCTTTACCGATAGTTTTTTCATTTTTATCTCCCTATTCTCTTGACATCATATATTCTGCAAGGTCAACCACTCTGCAGGAATAACCCCATTCGTTATCATACCAGGCAAGAACTTTTACCATCCTTTCCTGGATAACTTTTGTTGATTTTGCATCAAATATTGAAGAGGCAGGATTTGTTGTAAAATCAACAGAAACAAGTGGCTCCTCGCAGTAAACAAGGATATCCTTTAAACTTCCCTCTGCAGCCTCTTTGAAAGCTCTGTTAACCTCTTCAACTGTTACATCCTTTTCAAGCTCTGCCACAAGATCAACGAGGGATACATCAGGAGTTGGCACTCTTATTGCTATACCGGTAAGTTTCCCGTTAAGCTCAGGTATAACTTTTCCCACAGCTTCTGCTGCTCCTGTGGTTGTTGGAACCATGGATAAAGCCGCAGCTCTTGCTCTCCTCAAATCTCTGTGAGGACCATCTAAAAGCATCTGATCATTTGTATAGGCATGAATGGTTGTCATAAGTCCGCGCTTTACACCAAAATTATCCATTAAAACCTTTGCTACAGGAGCAAGACAGTTGGTGGTGCAGCTTGCATTGGATACAATGTGATGCGAGGAGGGATCATAAGAGGATTCATTAACTCCCATCACAAAAGTAGGAACATCTCCCTTTGCTGGCGCAGTTATAATAACCTTTTTTGCACCGGCTTCAAGGTGAAGAGCTGCCTGCTCCTTTTTTCTGAAAATTCCAGTTGACTCAATTGCAATATCAACTCCCAGCTCTTTCCAGGGGAGCTTTGCCGGATCCTTTTCTGAAAAAACCTTAATCTCTTTCCCATTGATTATTAAAGCATCATCTTTTGCCTCCACCTCCCCACAAAAAGGACCGTGAATAGAATCCCATTTGAAAAGATGAGCAAGAGTCTTGGCGTCAACAAGATCGTTAACTGCCACAAACTCAAGCTCTGATTTTTTCTCAAGTGCTGCTCTTAAAGTCAATCTTCCTATTCTTCCAAAACCATTTATTCCTACTTTAGCCAT
>DRTT01000003.1 GCA_011372105.1 Candidatus Aerophobota bacterium | reverse complement strand
TGCTTGAACTTTACTCTGCAAGAAAAACACAACCCGGCTTTTCTTTTTCTCCTGATACTCCCTGGCAACTTCAGTTTGAGGCCTCTTTCCCTTATGAGGAAACACCCGACCAGCTTATTGCCACCCAGGAAGTAAAGAAAGATATGGAAAGCCCAAAACCAATGGACAGATTAATTTGTGGGGATTCAGGTTATGGCAAGACAGAAGTAGCAATAAGGGCAAGTTTTAAAGCAGTAATGGACAGCAAGCAAGTGGCAGTTCTTGTTCCAACAACAATTTTAGCCGAGCAGCATTTCAGAACTTTCTCTGAAAGGATGGCAGATTACCCTGTAAGAATCGAAATGTTATCAAGATTTCAATCTTCAAGAAAACAAAAGGAAATCATAAAGGACCTGGAGGATGGGAAAGTAGATATAGTAATTGGGACCCACAGGCTTTTGCAGAATGATATCAAATTTAAAGATCTTGGACTTTTAATAATAGATGAGGAACACAGGTTTGGAGTTACTCAGAAGAAAAAACTGAAGGAGATAAAAAAGACCGTCGATGTCTTAACTCTATCAGCAACTCCCATACCAAGATCCCTTTACATGGCCCTCACCGGAATTTATAATCTGAGCACTATTTTTTCTCCTCCTCAAGAAAGACAAGAAGTTGAGGTGGAGGTTGCTCCCTACAACGATAAAACCATAAAGGAGGCAATTTCAAGGGAACTTTTAAGAAAAGGTCAGGTATTTTACCTTTATAACAGAGTAAGGGACATTCATAGAATAAAAAGTAGGCTTGAAAAAATGTTTCCTGAATCAAAAATAGCTGTAGCCCATGGCCAGATGAGCTCTTCCCTGCTGGAGAAAACTATTTCTGACTTCATAAAAGGAAAATACGATATACTTGTTTGTACTTCAATAATAGAATCCGGAATAGACATGCCAAACGTAAATACACTAATTGTGGAAAATTCAGAACAATTTGGCCTTGCTGATCTTTATCAGTTAAGGGGAAGGGTTGGCAGAGGAAAGAGAAAAGGTTATGCTTACTTTCTCTTTAATCCAGGAAAAGCTCTTACTGATGAGGCTAAAAAAAGACTCCAGATCATCCATCAGTTTAAAGGTTCAGGGGCAGGTCTCAAGGTAGCTATGGAAGATCTTCAAATAAGAGGGGCAGGAAACCTTCTGGGTAAGGAACAGCACGGACACATAGCCTCTGTGGGATTTACTCTGTATTCACAACTTCTAACCGAGGAAATTAAAAAACTAAAAGGGGAAAAGGTGAAGCCCTCATTCCCTGTGCAAATAGAATTAGGAATGGAGGCAAGAATCCCTGAAACTTTCGTTCCTGTAAAAGAGCAGCGAATGCAACTTTACCAGAAAATAGGAGAAATAGAGGATAAAAGAAAACTTCTGGAATTTCAGGAGGAATTACAGGACAGATTTGGTCCACTGCCTCCTGAGACTCAAAATCTAATTCATCTTTTACAGATAAAACTCGTGGCAAAAGAGGTAGGGATTTGCTCTATAAGTGAGAATTACGCCAATATGATTCAAATTAAATTTTCACACCTTTATCCTCTCACTGAAGAAAAAAAAGAAAAAATAAAGTCAAAATTCTCAAAAGAGGTTAAAACTTTTCCCGGTGACAATAAAACTCTCTTAATCTTAAAACCGGAAAAGGAGGATAAAAGAAAACTTCTTTTCTGGTTAAAGGAGTTTTTGCAAAAATTAAAAGATGTGCTAATATAAAAGCATACACAGTTTTAATTAAAAATGAGAAAGATAGAAAAACTTTTTTTAATTTTTGTTTTAACAGGTCTCCTGTTAAAAACCCCTGTATGGGGACTATCTTCTGGTGAAATCATAGATGAGGTAATTTTTAGTGTAAATGGGAAGATATTCACCAGAAAGGATTTTGAGGAGAATGTTAGAATTTTTAAAGAATTCTACCTTGATAAAAAATCACTCTCAGAAGAAAACATAAAGGAAGTGGTTCTTAAAAAAACAATAGACGAAATTTTACTTGAAGAGCAGGCAGAAAGAGAGGACATAAAAGTCCTGCCGGAGGAGCTTGAGAGGGCACTTAAAGCACTGCGTGGAAAGTTAACCGAAGAGATGTTCCTCAACAGGTTAAAAGAAAAAGGAATAACATATGATGGACTTAAAAGAAAAATTGAGAGAGAAATTCTGGCAGAGAAGATGATGAAATGGAAGGCTGAGAGGATAAAAGAGGAAATTGAGATTAAAGAAGATGAAATTAAGGATTTTTTTGCTCTGCTAAAGCAGTATATTTATGGAGAAAAAGTAGAAAATGAAGATATAATAAATTTTTACGAAATTTATAGCCGTCAAATAGACCAGGAGGAAAAAGTCTGGCTTTTACAAATCGTAGTAGAGGGAAAACAGAGGGCCGAAAAGGTGCTTCAGAACATAGAAGAGGGAAAGGAAAATTTCTCTGAGGCTGCAAAACGCTTTTCCATTGGACCTGCTGCAGAAAAGGGAGGAGACCTTGGATGGCTCAGTCTGACCCAGATACAAAAACCTCTGCGATCTATTGTGGGGAAAATGAGGGAAGGTGAGGTAACCTCACCCATAAAGATAAACGAAAAATATTACCGCATTTTACAGGTTAAAGCACACAAGAGCCTATCTTTTGAGAAGTGGGAAGATAAAATAAAAATTTATCTTTTAAACAGAAAAACCATACAGGAACTTGATAGATGGTTAAAAAAATTAGAACAGGAAAGTTTTATTCAGATTATAGAAAAGGACCTGAAGGAGAAATGGAAAAGCTTATAATAGAAGGAAAGACTTCTTTAAAAGGGCAGGTAAATATAAGCGGGTCGAAAAATGCCTCTTTACCCATTATAGCAGCATCCCTTTTAATAGAGGGGGAGTGTCATCTTAAAAATGTCCCTCAACTTACAGATGTGAAGGTGATGAGCGAGATTATGGAAAGGTTGGGGGCAAAAGTAGAAAAAAAAGAAGGTGAACTGAAAATAGATACGTCCTCCGTTATTGAGGATGAGGTCCCAGCTGAACTTTTAGGTATGCTAAGAGCCTCTATTTTAATCCTTAGCCCTCTTCTTTTTAGAAAAAGAAGGGCAAAGCTTACCCTTCCTGGTGGATGCAACATTGGGAAAAGACCGGTTGATCTTCACCTGAAAGGACTCTCAGAAATGGGAGTGCTTTTTGAGGTAAACAATGGATACATAAAAGCAAAAATCAAATCTTTTCTTAAGGGAGGCGACATTCACCTTAACTTTCCCAGTGTAGGAGCAACCGAGAACCTTATCCTTGCGGCTTCTGTTGCAAAAGGGGAAACCATTATTAAAAATGCCTCCCAAACTCCGGAGGTTGTGGACCTTTGTAACTTCTTGCAAAAAGCAGGAGTAAAAATAGAAGGAGTTGGAACATCAACACTTAAAATAAAGGGGAAAAATTCCCTCTCTCCTGTTACTCATCAGATTATACCTGATAGAATTGAAGCCGGAACCTTTATCATGATGGCAGGAATAACAGGAGGTGAGGTGTTAATAAGAAAAGCAAAAGCTGAACATCTTGCAAATCCTATATCACTTTTCAAAAGTATGGGTCTGCAAATTGAAGTAGAGGGGGAGAATATCTTTGTGAGAAGGTCTTCCTCTCTTAAACCAATTAAAGTGAAAACTATGCCTTACCCGGGATTCCCTACAGACCTTCAACCACAGCTAACTGCTCTTACCTGTGCTGTAGAAGGAGAAAGTCATATTACAGAAACTATATTTGAAAGCAGATTTTCCCACATACCTGAACTTAGAAAGATGGGAGCCAATATAGAAAGAGAAAATGCAAAGATAAAGGTGAAAGGTGGTATTCCTCTTAAAGGAACAGAGGTTAAAGCATATGACATAAGAGGAGGAGCGGCTCTTGTGCTGGCGGGACTTTGTGCAGAAGGGAAGACCCATCTTCTCAACTCTTACTATCTTGACAGAGGGTATGAAAAAATTGAGGAGAAAATCTCCTCCTTAGGCGCAAATATAAAAAGAGTGAAAGGGGGAAATGAGGACCTTGGGTAAAAAAATAGGTATAGATCTTGGCACGACGAGTATAATAGTCTACGTTGAAGGCAAGGGAGTGGTATATAAAGACCCTTCAGTGGTTGCAATAGACAACCACTCAGGGAAAATCCTTGCTATAGGAAAAGAGGCAAAAGAGATGGTGGGAAGAACACCTGGAAGTATCACAGCAATTCAGCCAATGAAAGACGGAGTTATTGCAGATTACGATATTGTTGAGGAAATGATCCGCTGGTATATCAGGAAAATCTGTGGAAGA
>DRTT01000050.1 GCA_011372105.1 Candidatus Aerophobota bacterium | reverse complement strand
TGGAAATAGAAGAAGAAATTGCTAAAATAGATAAAGAGACAGAATAAAAAAATTTTGTTGCCATGGCGGCGTAGCCAAGTGGTTAAGGCGGAGGATTGCAAATCCTCTATTCCCCGGTTCGAATCCGGGCGCCGCCTCTTATGCCCGGTTAGCTCAGTGGTTAGAGCGCTTGCTTGACATGCAAGAGGTCGCTGGTTCAAGTCCAGCACCGGGCATAGTGTTTTTTTAATTTAATGTAGAAGAGGAGTTGGTATTTTAAAATTTTTAAAATTGTGGTTGAAGTCGGGAAATGAGAAGGGTTTGCTGGTATGAGCGAGGATAGAAAGTCTGCGGTGAAAGAAAAACTTGAAATCTTAAGGCATAGTGCTTCTCATATTTTGGCACAAGCTGTAAAAAGGCTCTTTCCTGAAGCAAAGCTGGGAATAGGCCCTCCAATAAAAGATGGCTTTTATTATGATTTTGAAATAGAGGGGGAAACTCTCTCCAGGAATCTATCCAGAATAAAAGAAGAGATGGAGAGGATAGTAAAAGAAGACCTTCCTTTCAGAAAAGAGCTTGTCAGTAAGGAAGAGGCAAAAAAAATATTTAAGGAACGTAACGAGCCTTACAAATTAGAGTTACTTGAAGAGATAGAAGATGAAGAGGTGAGCTTATACTGGCAGGGAGAATTTGTAGACCTGTGCAGAGGACCTCATGTTGAAAGCACAGGTAAAGTAAGGCATTTTGCTCTTCTTTCTGTTGCAGGGGCTTACTGGCGGGGTAAAGAGGGTAATCCTATGTTGTCCCGTGTATACGGGACTTGTTTTTTTTCAAAAGAAGAACTTGAAGATTATCTTAAGAAAATAGAGGAAGCAAAGAATAGGGATCATCGAAAAATAGGAAAAGAACTTGAAATTTTTGATATTTATCCCGAACTCGGTGCAGGTCTTGCTGTGTATCATCACAAAGGTTCTGTTTTAAGAGACATCATAGAGAACTTTGAGAAGGAAGAGCATATAAAAAGGGGTTATCAACTTGTGAGGACTCCTCATATTTCTAAGGCAGGATTATGGAAACTATCCGGGCATCTTGACTTTTACAGGGAAAATATGTATGTTTTTTCCGTCAACGGAGAAGAATATGTACTCAAACCTATGAATTGTCCTGCTCACATAATGGTTTATAAAAGTAAACAGAGAAGTTATAGGGATCTTCCTTTGAGGCTTTTTGAATTGGGGACAGTTTACAGGCGGGAGGCCTCAGGAGTTCTTCATGGACTTTTAAGATTAAGAGGATTTACCCAGGATGATGCTCATATATTTTGCATGCCCTCTCAACTTGTGGAGGAGGTAAGAAGGGTTCTACAGTTTTCTTTTTTTATGATGAATACTTTTAAGCTGGGATATAAAGTTACCCTTTCTACTCGTCCCCAGAAAGCAATTGGTTCTGATGAAATTTGGGAAAAATCTACTGACGCTTTAAGACAAGCTTTGGAGAAAGAGGGGGTTGATTTTGAGATAGCTCCAGGAGAGGGTGCTTTTTACGGTCCCAAAATAGATATTGAGATGGAAGATGCGCTGGGTAGATTATGGCAGGGACCGACTATTCAGGTTGATTTTAATCTCCCCGAGAGATTTGATCTTACGTATATAGCTTCTGGGGGAGAAAAAAAACGTGTGGTTATGATTCACAGGGTTGTGCTGGGAGCAATTGATAGATTTTTGGGTGTTTTAATAGAGCATTTAGGTGGGAAGTTCCCGGTTTGGCTTGCTCCTGTTCAGGTGAAAATACTCACCATAACTGATAAGGAGATTCCTTACGCTGCTGAGGTTTATAGTAAAATAAAACAGGAAAAAATCAGAGTGGAGCTTGATTCAAGAAAAGAGATGATAAGCTACAAGATAAGAGAAGCTCAGCTTGAAAAAGTTCCGTATATGGTTATTTTAGGTAAAAAAGAAAAAGAAAAGGGGACTTTAACAATTCGTAAAAGAGATGGGGAAAATATAAAAGACGTTTCTATTCAAGAGTTTATTAAAATGATTAAAGAAAAAATAACCTTAAAAAGCTAAAAATTAAAAAAGGAGGGTTTCTTATTAACAATAAAAGTCCTCGTATGGCGGTAAATGAGGAGATTAGGGCTAAGAAGGTAAGGCTCATTGATGCAGACGGAAAACAAATGGGTGTTTTCACACGGGAGGAAGCTCTAAAGATTGCTGAGGAGAAAGACTTAGACCTTGTTGAAGTTGCTCCTCATGCCAATCCGCCAGTATGCAGACTACTTGATTATGGTAAGTTTAAATACCAGATGGAGAAAAAGCGCAAGAAAGCTAAAAAGAAACAGGCTTCTGACACTCTAAAGGAAATAAGACTGTCCTATCAAATTGGTGAACATGATTTGATGGTAAAAGCAAAGAAGGTTCAGCAGTTTTTGAAAGAGGGTCACAGAGTGAAACTTTCCATAAGATTCAGAGGAAGAGAGAATATTTACAAAGAAGAGGGGAAGCATATACTCGAGAGAGTAATAAAGGAAGTGGAAGATGTTGGAAGGGCAGAATCTGGTCCCTCGATTAATGGTAAAAAGATGGAGCAATATATTGTACCCAAGTAAAATTTGTAAGTTTTTTGGAGGAAAAAATAATGCCAAAACTCAAAAGTCATAGAGGTGCAATGAAAAGGTTTAAAGTTACTGCAAAAGGTAAAGTAAAAAGATCCAAGGCGTTTGCCTCTCATTTAAAACTTAAGAAATCATCAAAAAGAAAAAGACAATTAAGACGGCCGGCATTTGTGGGTGGTTCTGATGCAAAAAAGATTAAAAGTTTGTTAACTTAAAAGGGGAAAATAATGGCCAGAGTAAAAAGAGGACCTATCCATACTAAAAAAAGGAAAAAAGTTTTAAGACTGGCGAAGGGTTTTAGGGGCGGAAGGAGTTATTTGTATACTCAGGCAAAGGAGGCTGTGAAAAAATCCCTTTTTCACAGTTATATAGGTAGAAAGAGAAAAAAGAGAGAATTCAGGAGATTGTGGATTGCACGCATCAGTGCGGCTGTAAGAAAAGAGGGAATTTCTTATTCTCGTTTTATCAAGGGCTTAAAAGAAGCTGGTATTGAATTAAACAGAAAGATGCTCTCAGAGATGGCCATCAGTGAACCCCAGGAATTCTCCAGATTAGTTGAGGTGGCAAAAAGCAATGTGAAGGAATAAAGTTGGCAGGGTGGGTGAAGTCGTTCTTTAAAAGCGCGGGAATTTTTTTTTCTCTTCTTGCAGTAACAGGGGTAGTTGCTTACGTTATTCTGGTGGTGATGGTTCCAGGGGAAGATGTTGTGGTTCCTGATGTGGTGGGAGAGAGACTGGAAGATGCTATTTTTTTGTTAAGTAAAAGCGATCTGGGAGCAAAAGTTACAGAAAGAAAATTTTCTGAGAAAGTTCCAGAGAATTTTGTTCTTTCTCAAACTCCTGTTCCAGGATCAAGAGTGCACAGAGGGAGAATAATCGAGCTTATTATAAGTGAGGGTGCAAGAGTTGTTTCTGTTCCAGATGTTGTTGGAATGAGGTTAAGAGAAGCTAAGGTTTATCTTTCTCAGTTTGGAATAAATGTGGTTAATACAAGCTATATCTACTGTGAAGAAGAGGAAGATAAAGTAATTGCACAGGATCCTCCAGCAGGTAGTAAGGTAGAGCGTGAAAGAGGCGTGAATTTACTGGTAAGTTTCGGTCCTTTGAAATTAAATTTTATGATGCCTGACTTTAGAGGGGAGGATTTAAAAGAAGTTATAACCAAGCTCAAAGAGCTTTCTCTTAATGTAGCTATGATCAAAGAAGAGGTTTCTTTGGAAGAGGAGGAAGGGAAGGTTATCTCTCAATCTCCCCCTGCAGGGAGCATGGTTAATCAGGATAGCAGAATAGAGCTTGTGGTAAGTGCTGGAAGTGAGAAGGAGGTCCGGGTAAAGTCTCTTCAGAGATGGCTACTTGTTCCTGTTAAAATTCCTCTGGGTTTTGAGGAAAAGAAATTGGTGATAGTGGTAAAAGATGAGGAAGGGGAAAGGAGTTTTGATTATGGAATGCACAAGCCAGGTGAAGTAGTCTGGGTATCCTGTGAAGTTGTAGGAGAAGGAGAGATCAGGATATATATAGATGGGAGACTTGTGAAAGTAAGAAAAGTGGAAAGATGATGTCCAGGAAATTAAAAATAGCTGCATCAATACTGGGGGCAGATTTTAGTTGTCTCTTGGAAGAGGTAAAGAAAGTGGAGAAGAGTGTGGATTTACTTCATGTGGATGTAATGGATGGACACTTTGTCCCAAATATTTCTTTTGGTCTGGAGGTGGTAAAG
>DRTT01000044.1 GCA_011372105.1 Candidatus Aerophobota bacterium | reverse complement strand
TTTGTGCAGTTGTTTAGCCATATCCTATCCTCCTTTTTGCATAATCTTTAGGGAGGATAAGATAAAACAATGCTATTTAGTTGACAAATGCAAATAAGTCCACTTTTAAAGTTTAAATCATCAAGAAAATAGTCCACTTTTAATTTTTAATTGACATGGAGATTCTATAACTTGACAAATCGGTAAAATATAGTATTTTAAAGATCGAAAAATCAACTGAGCTTATCGGTTGTGATTGTGATATCTGCCTGACTACCTCTTTTCCAGGCAGAAGTTAATAATATTTTCATCGTTATTTTTACTTTCAGATAACAGCTCAAAAAATAACTAACAGATTTTTGACGCAAGAGTTTAGGTAAGAGAGGCGCTTGGTGAAAGAGAGAAGTCCTACACTCCTTCAGAAGAGATAGATTTCACTTGCACACCCTCTTTTCTGGATGTAGCTCGCCAAATAGGAACTACCATAGCCCTTGAAAAAGAAAGGTAAATAGAAGGGTTCCTTCGCCGGGAAAAGAAAACCAACAGCTCCGCTTGCTGGCTGGCAGGCCTGCAAGGATGCAGTCACCATTATGAGAGGAATTTACAGCTGGGAGTGGTCAGCTGTATCAGCTGTAATTGATGTGTAATTGATGGAAAAATAGTAACAGAAAAAGTTCCCGACGACCTACCAGAGTTCATAGATGCAATGACAGAGATCTCCTGGCAAGTTAATATTAAAGAATTTTTCAGAAGGAATTTAAAAAATTAAAAGGAGGTGTAAAAAATGAGAAAAAAAGCAGCAATAGCAGGGATTGTAACGATCATCTTTGTCCTTTCTTCCAGCGTCCTGGCTGTTGGACCTCAGGATATCAAGTGGGACAAACCTGTTCCCATGGTGGAGAGAATAACAGCACAGGGACCTGTGGAGGTTATCCCTCCTGAATATGACGACTACGGAGTAAAGATATCAGGTAAAAAAGGTATGCTCAAAGGCTATATTCTTCCTGAGGGATGGAGAGAGGCAACAAAGGGAGTAGACAAACTTGTTCTCACCAATTCAGGATCTCTTGTCCATGACCCGGCTACTGTCTTAAACGCAAAAATATTTGAGAAAATGACAGGAATCCACCTTGAAATAATAGAAATGAAAGATCCTCTTCTCTGGCCAAAACAGCTATCTACCTTAATGGCAAAATCAACCGATGTGGATGTATTTTATAATACCCGCTCAATGCTGGAGATACCTCACTTAAGTGCTGCAGGTTGGGCTGTTCCAGTGGATGTGCTGTGGACCTCTGAAGTTCAGAAACTCTATCCTGTCAAGTTACTTGATGCAATTAAGGGGATTGATGGCAAATTTTATGGATCTCCCTTCTGTCTTTGGGCAATGCACCTTTTCTACAGACCCTCCTGGCTTGCTCAGGCAGGTGTTACTGTTCCCTTAACCTGGCAGGATCTTGTTACTGCAAGTGGAAAAGTTGATACCTGGGCTAAAAATACACTTGGTCCAGGAAACTCCGGAATGGTTTATGCAGCAGGTGATCCTGACCTGATACACCAGATTCTTGGAATGCTTACCTATTCTCAGGGAAAACGCCTTATAAAAAATGGAAAATTTGTCATAGACCCTGACACCTGGAAAATTTTCACCGATTTGTGGCTGAAAGGTGGAATGTCAGACTCTTCACTTGAGTATCTGTGGAGTATGGCACCTGAAGTATTTGCTAAAGGAAAGGCAGGCTTTACCATCACAGGTGGCGTTTACATGAATATGTATCGCGACCCCTCATTTGCTACAGGAATACAGAACGACTGGGATGTAACTTTAAGCCCTGGGTGGGAAGGGATAGGAAACAGAGCAGTTGCCCCAGCAGGAAATGATTCCTGGACAATAAATCCCTATATCTCGCCTGCAAAAAAGGCAGCTGCCATGCTCTGGTTTGATTATCAGAGAAGCTATCAGGCACAGTTCAATGAGCTTTACCTTGAAGGAAATGAGTCTGTAATGTCAATGGTTTATAATCATCCTGCTATCCAGGCGGAGGTGGTGAATGTGGATCTGAGAAAAGCTACCGTGGCTGCACAAATTGGTGAATCTTATCCACCTGCGATGATGGAGGCACTTGATATGGTCAAAGAATACCTTGGGAAAGTGGTCCTTGAAGGAATGGACCCTGATAAGGCTTTAAAGGATCTTCAGGCTGAGATTGATACGATGATGTAATATAAAAAATAAATAAAAAATACAATGCAGGTTGCCGGTCAAGCCGGTGACCTGCAGCAAAAAGAAGAATATGAAGGTATCTAACAGCAAATATGGAGTAATACTAAGTTTTCCTGGGCTTCTTATCATTATAGCTCTTGTTATCTTTCCAGTTGGCACTCTTTTTGTAACAAGCTTTTTGCGCTACACAAGCTTCCCCCCAATAAGGTTCATCGGATTTAGAAATTATTTTTACATTTTTAACGATAGGCTTTTCTGGGTCGCTTTAAAAAATACCACAGTTTATGCAGCAGGGGTAACCTTCTTTACTTTTGTGGGAGGGCTTGTTATAGCTCTTCTTTTATCCAAGGTATCAAAAGGTTCGGGATTTCTGAGGTCTCTTTCTATGTTTCCCTGGGCAGTTCCTCTCGTCATCTCTGGTTTTATATGGAAATGGATATTCAATCCCAATGTTGGCATATTCAGCGATTTTCTTATGAAGCTCGGTCTTATCTCAAAACCTCTACCTGTTTTCTCTGACCCAAACCTTGCCATGATAGGTTGCATAGTTGCAGATGCCTGGGTTAGAATTCCTTTCATGTGTATTTTCACACTGGCTGGACTTGAAAGTATCCCCACAGAGCTTTACGATGCAGCAAGGGTGGATGGAGCTGATTGTTTTGATTGTTTCCGCCACATTACCCTGCCTCTTACCAAGAGGATGATATTTATCGGGCTTCTTATAACAAGTATGTTCACCTTCAGAACTATAGATGTTATATTTTCCATGACCGAGGGAGGACCTGCAAGAGCAACTTATGTGCTTGGATATTACATAATTGATCAGCTCTGGACAAGAGTTAACTTTGGGACAGGTTCAGCAGCTGGAGTTGTAACACTTCTTCTCATATTAAGCTTTGCCGGTTTTTATGTCTACCTTATTTTCAAAAAGGAATAAAAAGTTGAAGCTAAAAATAAGAAGTATAAGAAAAGTTGCAGCATTTGTCCTGGAAAGGCCTCTTACCTCTTATATTCTGCTTATAGTAGTCCTCTTTTTTATGCTTTCTCCGATAATTTTTACTGCTTTTACTTCATTTAAAACCCGCGCAGAAACATTTCAGTGGCCACCCACCTATTTTCCCCACAAGCCAACTCTCCAGGCATATGAGGAGGTCATTTTCAGAAGTCCTCTGCCACGACATCTTTTAAACTCTCTTATAATCTCTCTTGGAACAACAGGAATTGTTATGCTCGGGGGTCTTTTCACCGCCTACGGACTTAGCCAGTATCAATATAAAGGATCAGGAGTTGTTCTTCTTTTATTTATATCAACCAGAATAATTCCACCCATTTCCCTTCTTGTTCCTTTTTACATAATAATGAGCTGGTTTGGGCTCATAAATACATATACATGCCTTATCATCCTTAATACCTTTTTATGCTATCCCCTTGCAGTGTGGATGCTCAAAGGATTTTTTGATGTATTTCCCAAAGACCTTATAGATTCTGCGATTGTGGATGGATGTTCAAGAACGGGTGCTTTTTTAAAAATTGTTGTCCCAGTCTCTGCAATTGGAATAGCAGCAGTTGCAATAATCACTTTTCTGTGGACATGGAATGAATTTCTATATGCCATGATATTTACAAATACACGCAATGTTCAACCTGTAACCGTTGGCGCACATTACTTTGTGGGAGATGAGCTCGTTCAGTGGGATTCAATTGCCGCAACAGCTATGTTTACAGCAGTGCCAGGTCTTATATTCTTCTCAATTGCTCAGAAAGCAATTGTTAAGGGTTTAACCGCAGGAGCAGTGAAAGGCTGAAATAGAAGGTGGGGTCACATCTTGAAATCAAGCATTTTGGTTTATTTGGTTTGTTTGGTTGATTTGGTTTGTTTGGTTGATTTAGTTTGTTTGGTTGATTTGGTACGAGGGTTTCCTGGCTCTTTTGGGTTTTTTGGTTTGCTGATATGGTGGGGGCAGGTAGTTAAAGCGGTTAAATTAGTAAATTAAGTATTTTACCACCCAGCAGGCATTAAATTTGCCTTTCCAGCCTTGTCAATACTTACCACCAACACAACATTTCCGGGTTTGGTCAGGTTTGACAAACCGTAGCTGATGTCAACTTCTCTTAAC
>DRTT01000116.1 GCA_011372105.1 Candidatus Aerophobota bacterium | reverse complement strand
ATGGAAGGAAAAGTACCCTTTAAAGTATATAAGGAATGGAAAGCTTAAACCTCAGTTTGTTGTAGAGAAAATATATGAGGTAACAAAGGGAAAAGCTATAATATGCACGGAAGTTGGACAGAATCAAATGTGGGCAGCTCAATTTTACTGTCATACACGTCCGCGCAATTTCATCTCTTCAGGTGGTCTTGGAACAATGGGTTATGGATTTCCTGCTTCTATGGGAGCCCAAATTGGAAGACCCGGGGAGATTGTGTTTGATATTGCAGGAGATGGAAGTTTCCAGATGAATATTCAGGAACTTGCAACTGTCTCCAGGGAAAATATACCTGTTAAGGTAGCTATTTTAAACAATGGTTATCTTGGTATGGTCAGACAATGGCAGCAGCTTTTTTACAAGGGCCGTTATTCCCAGGTTGATATTTCAGGGATTCCTGACTTTGTAGAAGTTGCAAGGGCTTACGGAGTTGAAGGTATAAGGGTGGAAAAGGAAAAAGAGGTTGAAGAGGCTTTGAAAAAAGCGTTAAGTATTAATGGGCCTGTGGTAATAGATTTCAGAGTTGATCCAGAAGAAAATGTCTATCCTATGGTTCCTGCAGGAGCCGCTCTATATGAGATGATAGATGGTCTTGCTTAATCGTTATATCTTCTAAAAGTTTTTTATCCCTTCACCGCTCCGGCAAGTATTCCTTTTATCAGGTGTTTTTGAAAGAGGAGCACAAATACTATAGCCGGAATTAAAGTATACATTGTAGCTGCTGCAAGCCAGTTCCACTTTACAAAGCCATCAGCAAAAAAGTCATATAAGCCTACAGACAGAGTTTTGGCGTTTACTCTTGTTAGAACCAAGGCAAACATAAACTCATTCCAGCACATAAGAAAAGCAAGTATCGCACTTGCGACTACACCTGGTTTTGTAAGGGGCAGGATAACCTTCCAGAAGGCGCTTATATTTCCACATCCGTCAATCTTGGCTGCATCATCCAGCTCCTGGGGAATGGATTCAAAAAATCCTGACAAAATCCAGATAACAAAAGGCAGGTTAAAGAAGATATAAGCTATTATTAAAGCAGTTAAGGTATCCATCATTTTGAATGAGCTAAATATTATTGTGAAGGGAACTATGAAGGAGATAGGGGGAACTAATCTGCTTGCTAAAATTGACCCAAACATAAATCCCCTGCCTCTAAACTTGAATCGGGAGAACCCATAAGCTGCCGGAGTGCCAAGCCCGATACAGAGAGCAGCTACAGATAGGGATGCTATTAGAGAGTTAATTGTGTATTTCGGAAAAGGTCTTTGCAGAAGGAAAATTCGGTAATTTTCAAGTTTTACAGGACTTGGTATTATGACAGGAGGCACCTTGAAAACTTCCTCGTCTGATTTAAAGGAGGTATCAAGCATCCAGAAAACCGGGAATGAACTAATAAATATGAAAAAGATTAAAAAAGCATAAATGCCAGCTTTTATCCAGTCTATTTTTTTACCTTTTCTCATAAAGTGCCCCTCCTTATTATACCTTTCTTCCAATAGCTTTAAAATAGCCAATTACAAAGGCAGTTATCATTATAAACATAACCACGCTTAAAGCAGCAGCATAGCCCTGCCTTAGAAAGAGATTAGCATTTTTGTAAATATAAAGAGCAAGTGTTTCAGTGCTATCTCCAGGACCACCACCTGTAAAAAGAAAAGGTATACCAAACTCACGAAAGCTAAACATACTGTGGATAACAAGAGCAATTAAAATCTCCGGTTTTATCAGGGGAATGGTTATATGTTTGGCACAATACCACCTTCCTGCACCGTCTACTCTTGCTGCATCATAAAGTTCTACAGGAATGCGCTGAGTTCCGGCAAATAAAATTAGAGTAGATAAAGGAATTCTGTACCATGCATCCACCCACAGAAGAAGAAGCATGGCTGTAACTGGATTACCTAACCAGAAGAAGTTTTTCTCCAGTATTTTTATTTGTACCAGAGCTATATTTAGTATCCCATATACATCGTGGACGACCCACCTCCACATGATACAACCTGCAACAAAGGGCGTCATCCAGGGAAGCAGGATTGCAACAATAAATGCTGAGCGGAATTTTATGCCACTGTTTAAGGCAAGAGCAAGACACAGGGATAAGGTAAAACCAATTCCTATGGAACCTCCTGTGTAAATTGCCGTGTGTGCAAGATAACGCCAGAAAAGGGGATCTTGAAATAAATTGGTGTAGTTTTCAATACCGTTAAAATAAATAGCTCTTTGCAGTATGTTTCTTACAAAAAAACTGATGTATATATTAAAGATAGTTGGAAAACCCACAACTAACAATATAACTATAAATGCAGGGAGAGTGGAAATATAGCAGAATTTGTTGTCTATAAAACTAATCATTCTATTAACTGCCTTTTTCATTTTTTAGCATCCTTAGTTTTATACTTTTATTAAAATGAGGGGGACAAGATTAGAAGTTTGTCCCCCTCATTGATGTTCTTTTGTTTAAAATACCTTCCTTCGTTTCATCTCTGATACCATCCAATCAAGGGCTTCTTCGGGGGTTTTCTCCTGACGTATTGCAGAGATCACACCTTTGGCAAGAATGTCTTCAAATAAACTCATATTAGCGTGCGTTTCCACTTGGCTTGCCTCTACCACCTTTGATATCTCATCAAAGAAGGGGATTCTACTTCTTACAAAAGAACTCTCAAATACACTTGTGTTAGCTGGAATATTCAGCTCCACTGCTCCTTCCAACCAGTTAGCCTCGTATCCTCCTGCCCAGACAGCAAGGCGCTTTGCTGCCTCTATGTGTTTTGAATTTTTGTTGACACAGTAGGCTATACCTTTATTGAAGTACTTAAAGTCTTTCCCGGGGACAAGGCCATCCCGGTGAGGAGGTGCAGCTACTGCCATTTTCTCTCCATAGGGCTTTGAACCCAAAACGCGAGCCATTAAACTTGCATCTCCTTCTGCCATAGCTACAGCGCCAGAGCCTAAAAGATCAGTTAGAGGGCCTTCTCTGTAAGTTATCACCCCGGGAGGTGAAACTTTATACTTGTTAACAAGGTCAACCATAAACCTTAGAGCCTCAAGTCCTTCAGGGCTGTTAAAAGCAGGGGTTCCATCTTCTTTCCAGAATTTCCCACCAGCGACATAGAGAAAGCTGCCATAGGTTTCGTGAATTGTTTCTCCTGTGGGAGAGGCAGAATAGCCATATCCCCATTGGTCAATATTACCATCTCCATTTTTATCCAGGGTGAGCTTCTTGGCAAGTTCTACAAGCTCACTCCAGGTTGTTGGTTTTTTGGCACCCACTCCTTCTACAAGGTCTTTTCTGTAAAAGAGAACTCTTGGTTCTGTCTGGTGCCTTACAAAGTAGATTTTTCCATCTTTCATGGTGGAAGGCACCATGGCAGGAGGCCACTGTTCTATCATTTTTTGAGGGATTACATCGTTTAAGGGAACAAGCCACCCTGCATCTACCCAGTCAGGCATGCACCAGATGGGAGGAAAATCAAGGACATCGTAAGTGCTTTCACCTAAGGCAAGAGATCTTGTAGCTTCCTCCAGTAGCGTTGCAGAAGGTGCCGGATAAAGATCGACCTTTATACCCGTTATCTTTTCAAACATCAGGCAGAACTCTACAATAGCAGGATCATACTCCAGTGCCCCCAGATTGAATACTCTCAGTTTATCCACTCCTTTTGCCCACTCTGGTGTTGGTTCTCCATACCAGAGCTTTCCAGGATCACCTGCAAAGGTTATTGAAGAGAAACTTGCAACTATAACGGTAACCAGTATGAAAAAAACTACCTTCCTACTCATTATTGCCTCCTTGTTATTGATCATAAGTTCTGATTATCCTATATATCAGGCTCTTTTCTTTATTGTTTTTTCTCACCTCCTTTCCGAGCCAGTTTTCCATTGCCCTTTGTGATTGATTTTACACTTCCATGCCATAATTGTCAAGAAAACTCGGCTCTACGATGTGCATTTAGACTTTTTGTTAGCTTTAAGGACACAAAATGAATATTGAATTTTTTGCTTGTGAGATTAAAGACAAATTAAATTTGACGGGCATATCTTCTTTAGGAGATTCTGATATAGAAGGTTCTGATCTTGTAAACTCTATGTGCTGAGATATTGACTTCCAAAGGAAAATGGTATATATTGCAGAAACAAAGATGAACAAAATAAGTGCTGGTTCACTATTTTAAAACCTTTTGCGCCTGTAGTTCAGCGGATAGAACGTCGGCCTCCGGAGCCGAAGGTCGCAGGTTCAAATCCTGCCAGGCGCGCCAGATGAAAAGTTAGATGAAAATAGGATGAGCCTTGTCTCCATAGT
>DRTT01000062.1 GCA_011372105.1 Candidatus Aerophobota bacterium | reverse complement strand
GCAGTTTTCTTTATCTTTTACCGCCTCTCTCAAGGCTTTATAAATTTGCTGGTGGTCGTGTCCATCAATTTCAATAACCCTCCATCCATCGGCAAGATAATTTTCCTTTATATTTTGAGGCATAATTTCATTTAAAGGTCCTGAAAGCTGGAGAAGATTGTAGTCAATAATACAGGTAAGGTTGGTTAGTTTGTATTTTTTAGCAAATCTTCTTGCCTCTGCCACCTGACCCTTGGATTGCTCTCCATCGCTCATAACCACAAAGGTGTGAAAGTCTTTTCCTAAAAGCTTTGCAGCAAGAGCAAAGCCACATCCTGCAGAAAGCCCCTGTCCGAGGTTTCCCGTTGTCCACTCAACTCCCGGTATATCTCTTTCCACATGACCTTCAAAGGAGCTTCCTGTTTTCCTGAAGTTTGCAATTGCCTCATCCAGGTTAAAGAATCCAAGATGTCCTAAAGTAACGTAAACCCCAGGTGATGTGTGTCCATGGCTTACAACTATTCTGTCTCTGTCAGGGTGTTTAGGCTTATCAGGCCAGACTCGGGCGCAGTGCCAGAGGGTGAGGTAAATATCTATGGAAGACATGGAGCCACCCGGGTGACCAGAACCTGCTACGGTGGTCATTTTGAGAATGTCTCCCCTTGCGATGGTGGAGAGTTTTTTTAGTTTTTCAATTTTTTCTTCATCTAAGCTTTCTTGCTCAAATCCCCAGCGGATTTTTGTATCTTTGCTCATTTTTCTATTCCTCTTCGTACTGAATTGCCTCAGTTGGACATTCCTCTGCTGCTTCCTTTATCTCCTCTTCAAACTCGTTAAAATCTGCATCCTCTTTGACAGTTGCCACCTCATCAACTTCAAAAACATCAGGACAGGTTTCCTCACAAAGCCCACAGCCTGTGCAAGCATCTTCGTCAATCCATAATTCTACGATTGCCATTTGAACCTCCTTTCCTAAATTTTTTGATGTATACCTATAGCAAATTAATTTGAAATGTCAATTGACAATCCCACCTTATAATGTATAATTTGCAAAAGCTTTTTGCAATTAATTTTAAGGAAGGAAAAAATGAAGGTAAAACTAATAGCTCCCACGTGGACAGAGAGTGTCTCAAAGAATAGAGCCAAGAGAGAAAAAATATTCAAGATTCCACCTCTTGGCCTTTTAAATGTAGCTGCGGTAACACCACCTGATGTCGAGGTGAGTCTTACTGATGAGAACGTTGAGTCTATAAATTTTGATGAGGATGTTGACCTTGTGGGGATTAGTGTGGCAACTTCTGCTGCGCCAAGAGCATATGAAATTGCGGGCAGGTTCAGGGAAAAGGGCATTCCTGTTGTCCTTGGGGGACCCCATGTTTCAGTTGTGCCTGAGGAAGGATTGCAGCATGCTGATGCGGTTGTAATTGGAGAGGCAGAGGGTGTCTGGGAGAGGTTAATAGATGATTTCAGGAGGGGAGACTTAAAAAAAATCTATAAGAATGATAGCCTTCCTGATCTTTCAAAGATACCTTTTCCAAGATGGGATATTTTAAAGAAGGAAAAATATGTGGTTAACAAAGTTCTCCATCTTACAAGAGGCTGTCCTTACAACTGTTCCTTTTGTTCTGTAACCCAGCTTTTTGGCAGAAGGATAAGATTTCGTCCTGTTGAAAAGGTAGTGGAGTTTATAAAGAGGAACATAGGGAAAGGTTTGAGTGGAAGGCTTTTTGTTTTTCTTGATGATAACATAATGGGGAATAAAAGTTATGCCAGAGAACTTTTTAAAGCTTTAATTCCTTTAAAGATAATCTGGATGAGCCAGGCTTCTGTAAATGCAGCTTACGATAATGAGCTTCTGGGTCTTGCAGCAAAAAGTGGTTGTAAAGCTTTATTTGTAGGTTTTGAAACTGTATCAGAGGATGCTCTTAAGGAGGTGGGAAAAAGACAAAATAAAGTTGAGTTTTATGAGGAAGCAGTGAAAAGATTTCATCGTCATGGAATATTTATTCACGGAGCTTTTATCTTTGGCATGGATGAGCACGATGGAAGCATATTTAAAAAGACAGTGGAGTTTATTAACAGGGTAAAGCTGGACAGTGCGCAGTACTCAATACTTACTCCTCTACCGGGGACAAGACTTCATCAGAAGATAGAAAAGGAGGGAAGGATCATCGACAGAGATTGGTCAAACTACGATTGTGGGCATGTTGTTTTCGAACCGAAGAAAATGAGTCCTGCAGAGCTTGATAGGGGACTTGCCTGGGCTTATGTTAAAACTTTAAGCTTACCTTCTATTTTTAGAAGACTTAGCGGTGTATTTTCAGGGGGAAGGTGGAAGTACACTTTGCCACTTTTTATTTTTAATCTTTACTATAAAAAAACCTGCTCTAAGATGAAGGAGAGAATTGCAAACCCCATGGTTAAGGAAAGGTTAGAATCAGAGAAAGCGATAAGTTCTTTTGAAAGACAGAGTGAAGGTTTCAACAGTTAACTTTGTTCCTGTGAGGATGAGCTGGCACTGGCGAAATTTAAAAAGGCAAAGTCCTGTGAGCTTAGCTCTCTGTAGGTAGCATAGGCAAGTTTTATCCTTTCCTCAACTTTCTTGAAAACATTTTCTATTTTTGAGATGTGCATTGTGTATTCAGCAGGTTCAATCCAGGCAGAGTTAATAGAGGCAAGTTCTTCCAGACGAGAAAGGATTTTCTGTGTATTTCCGTATTTTTCCAGCATGATGTTTACATTGCCTATTCCCCAGTTATAGGCAAGGGAAGCAAGGGTTGTGTCTTTAAGCTCGTCAAGTAAGAATTTATAGTAAATAGTACCTACCATTATATTTAGTTCAGGATCAAATTTTACCCTCTCCCACTCAATATTGCCGTATTCTTTCAGTGCTTCAGCAATCCATTTTTTTTGCTCTCTAAGGCGCATAACATCTTTATATGCCCACACCGTGACTCCCATAAGACCATAGGCGTCTTTGTAACTTACTGCCCGGGGATTAAATTGAGACTCTCTTTTAATATGAGAGGCAATGGAAGAGATGGGAATTCCGGTTTTTTGAGAGGCTTTAATTATTTCACTTAAAAATGGTCTCATCTGGAGAAAGTAGGATCTTTCCCTTCCTTTTAACTGACTTAAAACCAGTCTGGAAAAAGACGTGTCTTTTTCCAGAGAAGCATAGTATTCATTGAGACTTTTGTAGTTTGCGCAGATTGATTCCAAAAGTTTTTTATTTTTTAGAAATTCTCCAGGATTCTCTGAGTAAATAATGTAAGTGGGAGAGGAGAAGAAAAGCAGAAGAAAAACAAAAAATATCCCCACCCCTCCACCTTTTATAAACTTTTTCATCTTTTTTCTTTCACCTTTTATCATAGTTTTACATTGTAGTAAAAATTTGAAATTGTGACAAGTTTTGTGCGTTTTGCAGGTTTGACTTACAAAATTTCTTTGCTATTTTTGAAAAAAAATCAAGGAAGGAGGTGAGTGAAATAAATGATGTATGAAAAAAGAGTGGTTTCAACTACTGTATGGGGTTTGATTTTTGGCTTTGTTTTATGGGCAATTGCTCGTATTCCGGGAGCAATTCCAGTATCAGGGGCAGTTGGCATTGTTCTTTCTCTAACACTTCTTGGTTTTGTCATGGGAATAAGTGCCTGGGAGATTGCCTGGTGGCTTCACGGAATATTGCTGGGGCTTTTCTTTGGTATTCCCGTGGGTTTTTTTGCAGTGTGTGGGGAATTGGGATGGGGAAGAGGATTTTTGCTGGCAGTTATTGGAGGAATAGTTTTTGGCTTTTTGATAGAGCTCTTGACAACAGTCTTCTTTAAAGCTGGAATGCGCAAAGCAAAGGTGGAGGAGAGAAAAGAAGAGAAAAAGGAGGAGTAGTAGTTTCAGTACAGGTTCCTCCCGGGCTAAATTGCCAAATCTTTCTGGGGAGCAGGCTTTTTTTCGTTGATTTGGTGTGATTGTAAGAAATTTTTTAACTAAAGAGAGAAGGGAGGGAAGTTCTTTGTCTTTGTTAAACTGGAAAAAGATTTTTTTAAATTTAAAAGATGTAAAAGTAATTTGTAACTTAACCCTGCTTGACAAGGTAATTGGAGGTTATATTATATAAACGATTAGTGAAACGTTTAGTTAAACGAATAACTAAAGAGGTTCAGGATGAAGAGAAAATCGGTGACTATTAAGGAAGTAGCAGAACTGGCAGGAGTCTCCACCACCACCGTTTCGTACGTGATTAACAATACCGGCTTTGTGAGCAAAGAAACCAGAGCTAAGGTAATTAATGCGATAAATAAGCTCGGGTATCGTCCAAATATAGTTGCAAGGAGCTTGAGAAGCAGAAAAACAGGCACAGTTGGTTTG
>DRTT01000048.1 GCA_011372105.1 Candidatus Aerophobota bacterium | reverse complement strand
GAAAGTAGCTTCTATGTTAAAAACAGGTCTTTTTCCTCCATTGGGGAGGTTGGATACATTCACAGGGGAAGTCAATGGCAGACGGTAAATCTTAAAGAAGGTGGTGACTGGAGGATACTTGACAGAATTACAACCTCCTTCCCTCCTGAAAAACCTGTAAAGGGCAGGATAAACATAAATACAGCAGCATCCTGTGTGCTTCAATCTCTTCCTCTTGTTGATTTAAAGCTTGCAGAGCAAATTATAGCCTACTGCGATAGCAAAGATGGTCCTTTTGATGAGATAGGAGAGATTGCCTGCGTTAGAGGGATACAAAAGCTTGGTTTTAATGGATGGGATGATGATGGGGATGGGTGGATTGATGAGGATGATGAGAAAGAGGCTATTTTAAGAAAGATTTCAAACCTTATCACTGTCCGCAGTAACTGCTTTACCATTGTGTCATTGGGAAAGGTTGTAAGAGGAGGGAAAACTGTTGCCGAGAAAAAGATAAAGGTTGTGGTGGACAGGGGAAAATCTCCTGTGAAAATTCTCTATTACAGGGAAATTTCTTCGGATTAAAAATAGATAAAATCTGCAGATTCTTTCCTCGTTCCCACTTTCTTTCAATCTGTATTTCATCTTCCTCATTTGGTCGGAGTTGACTGAATCTTAGTTTAGAATAAAATTAGATGACCACTTTATTTACAGGAGGAAAGCTTGCCAAAAACTATAGCTGAGATAAATGAAAAAATAAGGAAGGGGAAGGCTGTTGTGGTTACGGCAGAGGAGATAATAGATATAGCAGAGGAGGAGGGGATTAAAAAAGCTGCGGAAAAGGTGGATGTTGTTACCACTGCAACTTTTGGTCCCATGTGTTCCTCCGGTGCCTATATTAACATTGGTCATACAAAGCCAAGAATAAGACTTGGTGGAGGAAAAGTTTATCTTAACGGTATCCCCGCTTATGCAGGTTTTGCGGCAATTGATATTTTTATTGGTGCAACAGCTCTTCCCGAGGATGACCCTCGAAACAAAATATATCCCGGTGAGTTCAGATATGGAGGGGGGCACCTTATAGAGGACCTTGTTGCAGGAAAAGATATAAAGTTTGAGGCTATAGCTTACGGGACTGACTGTTACCCGAGAAAGCATCTTGAAACCTGGATAAATATAAAGGATTTAAATCAGGCAACGCTTTTTAACATAAGAAACGCTTATCAAAACTACAATGTTGCCGTAAATCTTTCTGATAGGGTAATTTACACTTACATGGGGGTTTTGCGTCCCCATCTTGGCAATGCCAACTACTCAACCTGCGGGCAGCTTTCTCCTCTTATGAATGACCCTTATTATGAGGTGACAGGAATAGGAACAAGGATTTTTCTTGGAGGTGGGACAGGTTATATAGTCTGGTATGGAACCCAGCACAACCCAAATGTTCCCCGTACAGAGAGGGGAATTCCAAAAGAGGGTGCGGGAACCATAGCTGTTATTGGAGATTTGAAGAAGATGAGTCCCGAGTACCTCCAGGGAACAAGCATGACAGGTTACGGGGCAACCTTAAGTGTGGGGATAGGCATCCCTATACCCATCCTCAACGAGAGGATTCTTTATTACACCACTGTGAAAGATGAGGAAATTTATGCGCCAGTTGTGGACTACAGCAGTGATTATCCCAATCTTTCCCCCACCACTCTGGGGGAGGTAAGCTATGCCGAGCTTAAATCAGGAAAGATAGTTGTGAAGGGGAAAGAAGTTCCCACGGGTTGCCTTTCAAGTTATAAAAAGGCAAGGCAGATTGCAAACACATTAAAGGAATGGATAAAGAAAGGAGAATTTTTACTTACCGAGCCTGTTGCTCCTCTTCCCTCTGTTAATTCAGGAATTTGCTTTAAGCCTCTTAAAGAAAGACCTATCAATGAAAATAACAAAAATAAGTATACAGGTAAAGTTTAAATTTTAAGGGAAAAATCATGGAAAAGATTGATCTTCACATTCACACTGTTTATTCAGATGGAACCTATACTCCGGGGGAAGTTGTTAAAAAGGCAAAAGAGATAGGCCTTGTGGCAATTTCCATAACAGATCATGATTCTGTAGAAGGAGTTGAGGAGGCACTTCAGGCTGGAAGGGAATTTGGAGTTGAGGTTGTTCCGGGAGTTGAAATGAGCTCTGACGTGGATCACGATGAGATCCACATCCTGGGGTATTATCTTGACTTTAAAAAGAAAGAATTTTTGTCAAAGCTTGATTACTTTCAAAAAATAAGGATTGAGAGGAATGAGAGACTCTTTCGTCGGCTTGAGGAGCTTGGGATGCCGGTAAGCTCTGAAGAAGTTTTGAAGCTTGCTCCAAAAGGTGTTGTAAGTAGACTTCATATTGCAAGATGTATGGTGGAAAAAAAATATGTAAGCTCCATTGACGAGGCATTTGAGGAGTGGCTCAACCCCGGGAAACCTGCTTATGTTGAAAGAGAGAGGATTTCTCCTTTTGAGGTGATAAATCTTATTCTTGAGGCAGAGGGTGTGCCTGTTTTTGCTCATCCTTTTTTGTCAAGAAGAGATGACCTTATTCCTAAGATGATAGATGCAGGTCTTATGGGGATAGAGGTTTACCACTCCACGCATGACGAAAAAACAGTCAAGCATTATATGGAGATTGCAAAAAGATACGATCTCTTAATAACAGGTGGCTCTGACTGTCATGGGGAGGCAAAGGATGAGGTTTTAATGGGAAAGGTAGATGTCCCTGTGTCAGTTCTGTGGGAACTCAAAAAGGCAAAAGCAAAGCTCGCACAGAGAGTGAGGGAGGTCTGAGTTTATGAGCTGTGTTTACATTAAAACCTATGGTTGTCAGATGAACGAATATGACTCAGAGGTGATAGCAGGTATTCTGCAAGAGGAAGGATATGAGCTTACCTCTGAGCTTAAAAAAGCAGACATTGTTCTTGTTAATACCTGCTATGTCAGAGAGAAGGTGAAGCAGAAGGTTTTCAGCTTCTTAGGGGAGCTTAAGAAGATAAAAAAAGAAAAACCTTCTCTCATACTGGGAGTGGGAGGCTGTCTCTCCCAGAAAGACCCTGAGGAAATTAAAAAAAGGGCGCCTTTTGTTGATATAATCTGGGGAACCTCAAACTTTCACAGACTTCCTGAGTTCCTTAAGATTGTAAAAAAGGAGAAAAAAAGTGTTGTAAATGTGGAGGAAGAGGATTTACCCCATCTTTTACCTGTTAAAAGAAAGAAAAAATTCTCCGCCTTTGTTCCTGTTATGAGGGGGTGCAATAACTTCTGTTCTTACTGTAATGTTCCTTATGTAAGAGGAAGGGAAAAAAGCAGACCCCCTGATGTTATTTTAAAAGAGATAAAAGATGCTGTATCTGAAGGATGCAGGGAAGTTGTGCTTTTGGGACAAAATGTTAACTCCTACGGGAAGGACCTTGAGGAAAAAATTGATTTTGCTGACCTTTTATCTGAGGTTAACAGGGTGGAAGGGCTTTGCAGGATAAGATTTACAACCTCTCACCCCAAAGACCTCTCAGAAAAACTTATTTTACAGATGGCTTATCTTGATAAGGTCTGCGAGCATCTTCATCTTCCCCTGCAGGCAGGCTCCAATAAAATTTTAAAACTTATGAGAAGATGTTACACACGGGAGGATTATCTTAAGCTGGTTGAGAAAGTTCGCCTTTTTATTCCTGATATAGCCCTTACAACTGATATTATAGTGGGGTTTCCCGGTGAGACGGAGAAAGATTTTGAGGATACACTCTGGATGCTGGAGAAGGTGAGGTTTGATGGGGCTTTTACCTTTGCTTATTCTCCCATACCTGGCACAAGGGCAGCAGGATTTGAGAATCAGGTTCCCCTGGAGGTCAAGAAAAAAAGACTGAGAAGACTTATACAGTTCCAGCAGAAAATTACAGAGGAGAAAAATAGAGCCTTTATTGGAAAGGAAGTGGAAGTTCTTGTTGAAGGTCCTTCAAAAAAGGACCCTGATATTCTTGAAGGAAGAACAAGGCACAATAAAATTATTGTTTTTAAAGGAGAAAAACATCTTATAGGAGAGCTTGTCAGGGTAAAGGTTGAAGAGGCAGGTTGCTGGGCTTTAAAGGGAAGACTTGTGGAGAAAAAGGAAAAGATTTTTCTTTAAATAGTGCTTTAAATAAATTGAACGGGGAAAAGAAGAGATTAAATACTGTCCTGGTAATTACAGGACCAACAGGTGCAGGGAAAACAAAAATTGCTCTTTCTCTTGCAAAAAAGGTAAGGACAGAGATTATCTCTGCTGATTCCCGTCAGATATACAAGGGCATGGATATAGGGACAGATAAGGTTTCAGAGGATATAAGGAAAGAGATTCCTCATCATTTGATTGATGTTGCACTTCCTTCTG
>DRTT01000173.1 GCA_011372105.1 Candidatus Aerophobota bacterium | reverse complement strand
ATATCAAGGTTCCTGATTATGCTCCCATTTTTGAAAGTGTTACCTGTTCTTTTTGTGGTGAGAAAGTCATACAACCAAAAGCAAGAGAAAAAGAAAGAAAGACAGTTTGTGCTTGCTGTTTCAGTGAATTTTATCAGTTAGACGGTGAGGGAATATCCTTTTATAGAGAGGATAAAAAACAAAACTATTTTAAACTTTTCCCTATAGGGTATGTTGAAAGCAGTTTCTCTCCACCATCTGACCCTGAGAGAATGCGAGAAAAAGAAAGCTACCTTTTCATCTTTCCTGAGTATGAAGAAGGTCTTCACAGAATTGAGGAGTCAGATTTTATATATGTTATTTTTTACTTTCATAAATCTTCAGGTTACACCCTTAAAGGAAAAAGGCGAGGAGGAGAGATAAAAGGTGTATTTGCTTCTCGCAGTCCTCATCGTCCTTCTCCTATAGGTCTTACAAGAGTAAAACTTATTGCAAGGGAGAAAAACAGGCTTAAGGTAAGAGGCCTTGATGCAATTGACGGAACACCAATTCTTGATATAAAGCCATATGCAAAGGATATTGATGGATAGAAATTTTGTGGGAGGAAAGAATATGAAAAATAAACTGTGCCCTGCTACCTTAATCTTTGTACTTTCAGTATTCTGGTTAATTTTTTGCACTTTAGATGTTTTTGCACAAATCAAAATGAAAGACCTTGCTGGAAGAGAGGTTGAGATTCCAGAAAGCGTGGAAAGGATAGTTTGTGCAGGTCCTGGATCTTTAAGAATTATTGTGTATTTAAACGCACAAAATAAAGTTGTGGGAGTTGAGGATGCAGAGAGAAGATGGGGTCCTTCTGGAAGACCCTATGCAATAGCCTGTAAAGAGCTTGCAAATCTCCCTTCAATAGGTCCAGGTGGTCCTGGAAAACTTCCTGATATGGAGGCTCTTGTTAAACTGAACCTTGACATTATATTCATGACTTATGTGGATACAAGAATAGCAGATAATATCCAGGCAAAAACAGGCATTCCCGTTTTTGTCTTAAGTTACGGAGAGACTGCAGAATTTGGTGAGCCTCTCTTCAAATCTTTTGAGCTTGCAGGATACATCCTCGGAAAGGAAAGAAGAGCAGGAGAGATCACAAATTTTATAAAAGAATGCTTGGACGATTTAAAGAAAAGGACAGAAAATATACCGGATGAAAAAAAGCCCACAGTTTATGTTGGCGGTCTTGGTTATAAGGGAGTACATGGAATAGAAAGTAGCTGGGCAAATTTTCCCCTTTTTGATTTTGTAAACGCAAAAAATGTCGTAAATGGGATTGGAAAAGAAGGACATGTCTTTATAGATAGAGAAAGACTTGTTAGCTGGGATCCTGATATAATTTTTGTTGATGAGGGGGGACTTGAGCTTGTGAGACAGGATTATCAGAAAAGGCCAGAATTTTACAGGTTGCTTAAGGCATATAGAGAAGAGGCTATTTATGGAATACTCCCCTTTAACTTTTACACCACTAATATAGGAACGGCTCTTGCTGATGCTTATTACATAGGAAAAGTTCTTTACCCTGACATATTTGGGGATATAAAGCCTGAAGAAAATGCCGACAGAATTTACCTTTTTCTGGTGGGAAAGCGTGTTTATAGGGAAATGAAAAAGGACTTTGGCGGGTTTGTAAAAATAAACCTTGAGGAAAAGCCTTAAAAGAAGATGAAACCAGGGAGTAAAAATATAAAACTGCAGGAAGACTACAGAAGATATGTTGCAAAAAGAGCAGGTTTTATAATTTGCCTTATCACACTCGTTATCCTGACCTTCTTTTATGCTCTTAACATTGGTTCTTTCTCCTTCTCCTTCAAGACAATTTTTAAGGCATTATCTGGAGAGAGATCAAAAGTAGCCCTTGTTCTCTGGAATATTCGTCTACCCCGCATAATGGGAGCTTTATTTGTTGGAGCAGGACTTGCTGTTTCCGGTTGTGTAATGCAGTGTATTCTGCGCAATCCCCTTGCCTCACCTTTTACCATGGGAATCTCACACGGTGCAGTATTTGGTGCATCGCTTGCTATAGGGACTTTGGGGGCAGGAAGTGTAGAAAGCACAGGAAAGATTTTCATAAACAATCCCTACATTGTCGTAATTTTTGCCTTCTCAGGCTCGCTTTTTGGCATGCTGGTAGTACTTACTCTGGCAAAACTTAAAGGGCTCGGTCCAGGGGCTATGGTCCTCGCCGGAGTTGCCATGGGCTCACTTTTCACAGCAGCAACCACACTTATTCAATATTTTGCTACAGAACAGCAACTTGCAGCAATGGTTTACTGGAGCTTCGGAGACCTTGGAAGAGTTATATGGAGAGAGATATGGATAATTGCTGGTATTTTTCTTTTCTGTTTTGTCTACTTTTTCCTCAAGCGGTGGGATTATAATGCCATGGAAAGTGGTGATGAAGTTGCCAAAAGTCTTGGAGTAAAAGTTGAAAGAGTAAGACTTACCGGTGCGCTTTTTGCATCACTTATAACAGGTGTGGCTGTTTCGCTTGTGGGTATAATTGGCTTTATCGGTCTTATCTGTCCCCATCTTATAAGGCTCTTAATAGGGGGAGATCACAGATTTTTAATTCCTGCATCAGCAATATTTGGCGCTCTTTTGCTCCTTACATCGGATAGCCTGGCAAGGACAGTTGTTGCACCGGTGATTTTACCCGTCGGTGTGTTAACATCATTTATGGGGGCACCGATGTTTATCTTTTTACTTATAAAAGCAAAAGGAGAAATTTAAAATGTTACTGAAGGTGGAAGATGTTGAATTTTCCTACAACGGAACAAAAGTTTTAAAGAAAGTAAGTTTTGAAATTGAGAAAGGAAAAGTTGCCGCCATTTTAGGACCAAATGGTGCGGGGAAATCAACTTTATTAAAGTGTATAAATCGAGTTCTTAAACTGAAAAAAGGAGTGGTGATGATTGAGGATGTATCTCTTAGCCTTCTTGGTGAGCTTGATATAGCAAAAAAGATGGGATATGTTCCTCAAAACAACAGTGGTAGTTTTATGACTGTTTTTGACACCATTCTTCTTGGGAGAAAACCTCATATAAGATGGGAAGCAAGGGAAAAAGACTTTAAAATTGTGGAAGAGACTTTAAAGTTGCTGGGACTTGAGGATTTTGCCTTAAGACCAACGAACAGCCTTAGCGGAGGTGAACTGCAGAAAGTAATGCTGGCAAGAGCTCTTGTGCAGGAACCAGAGTTGCTTCTTCTGGATGAGCCAACAAATAATCTTGATGTGAAAAATCAAATTGAGGTTATGAAAATCATAAACAGGATAACTCATGAGAAAGATATTACTTCAATAGTCGTCATGCATGATATAAACCTGGCTCTTCGCTATGCTGAAAAGTTTATAGTTATGAAAGACGGTAAAATATACGCAACAGGAGAGAAAGATATAATAAAGCCTGATCTTATAAGGAAAGTTTACAAAGTGGAAGCTCTGATAGAGAATGTGAGAGGATTTCCAGTTATCATCCCTCTTTAGACGCATAAGGGGTCAGGTCTTGAAACCAAGTTTGGTTTGTCTGGTTTATTTGGTTATTTTGATTGCTCTTTTGGCTAATTTGAAGTGTTAAATGACTTTAGTCTACAAGCACCAAATCAAAAGGACCTATCTACCTATCTGACATTTCTTTTCCGAAAGTCCTGTAACTAAAAATTACATCCAACACCTATAAAAACTACCCAAAAGGATGAAGTTATCTCATCATTGACTGTAAAGCTTTCACCTTTCCATTCACCAGCATAAAATTCTTGATATTGAGTTCCCTGAGTATCAATATTTGTATATTCGCCTCCTATCCGGAGCAGCCCGGATGAGAATCTCCAGTCAGCGTTTATGCTTATAAAAAAAGCACTTCCCCTGCAGCTTCCCTTGCTGAGCTTATACCTCAAAATATGATCATCTCTATCATGAACATAAGTCCAGGGAGAAAAGGCTGCTCTCAAATTCAACTCAAACTCTTGGCCACACAATAAATTGGTGTTCAACCCCAGATAAGGAATGTCATACTCCACCTCATAGTCCAGAACAGGACCCGGAACATATACTGTAAAGTAAGGATAATAAGGGCCATAACCAATCTGATCTGCGTTGCTAACATCGTATTCAAACTTCTGATGTCTGTATCCTATTATCCCTCCAACGGTTATATTTTGGGTGAAATAAAAATTATACAAAAGGTTTGCATCAATTATATTAGCTTTTAGACTTGCATCTGACTCAGAGTAAATGTCCTTGCCAGGGTGAGCAGAGCCTACCAGGGAAATATCCAGGTCATCACTCAGCCAGTCAGAGTCCTTCAGCTTTCCTGCATAACTGCCGATGTTGGTAAACCATCCAATAGTCAAGTTAGCTTTATCCTGCCCATTATTAGATTTTTTATAACGCAAACTTACCTCAATCTTCAATAAATAATTATCAAGAGGAAACTCCAGTT
>DRTT01000171.1 GCA_011372105.1 Candidatus Aerophobota bacterium | reverse complement strand
CCATCCGAGGTTGAAGAGAAAATAAAAAGTGTAGAAAGTATAATAAGAGAAAAAATCGGAGATTATATCTTTGGAAAAGATGAGGATACCCTTGAAAAAGTGGTAGGAAATCTTTTAATTGAGAAAAATATAACTTTAAGCCTTGCAGAGTCCTGCTCAGGAGGACTTGTCTGTCATAGATTGACAAATGTTCCAGGTATTTCCGCAAGTCTTCTCGCAGGTGTTGTAAGCTACAGCAACAGGGCAAAATCCGAGATACTGAAGGTTCCTGAAAGGCTTATAAAGGAAAAAGGAGCTGTATCTTATGAGGTAGCCCTGAAGATGGCAGAGGGTGTGAGAAAACTAACAGGCTCTTGTGTATCTCTTGGAATAACAGGTATTGCAGGACCTACAGGTGGAACTCCTCAAAAGCCTGTTGGACTTGTATACATTGCTCTCTGCGCAGAAGAAGGGAAGTTCTGCCAGAGGTATATTTTCCCCGGTGAAAGAGAAATGGTAAAATTAAGAACTTCCCAGGCTGCCCTTGACATTTTAAGAAGATACCTTCTTGGCAGGTTGGAGTTAAAAGAATAAAAAATTAATTTAGCAAAGAGGGAGAAAAAAATGGAGATAATAAAACCAGAGGAAGGAGAAATACTTGATATAGAGCTTGAGGAGGATTTTTTAAAAAGGAACAAGAAGCTTGCCGAAGAAAACAGAGTTCTTCTTGAAAAACACAAGGTGAGAGCAATTGACGTGATGGGTTCTATAGGCTCTGGAAAAACCTCTTTAATCGGGCTTTTAAGCTCTTTTTTAAGCAAAAATTTTAAAATAGGCATAATAGCAGGAGACCTTACAACAGATATAGATGCAAAAAGACTTGAGGGAGAAGAAATTAAAGTGGTGCAGATAAATACGGGAAAAGAATGCCACCTTGATGCAAATCTTGTTAAAAAAGCTCTTCAGAATCTTGAACTTGATAAAATAGACCTCATCTTCATAGAAAATGTGGGAAACCTCATCTGTCCTGCAGAGTTCCCCTTAGGTGCCCATAAAAGAATTGTGGTTGTTTCTGTCACAGAAGGTCCCTGGATGGTAGTAAAACACCCTTACATTTTTGAAGAGGCAGATGTTGTTGTCATAAACAAGGTGGATCTTTCTGAGGCAATGGGAGTTTCACCGGGAAAACTTGCAAAAGATGTGGAAAAAATAAATCCAAAAGCAAAAACAATACCTGTAAGTTGTAGGAAAAAAGAAGGGATAGAAGAAGTCATAAAGGCTCTTAACCTTTAAAAATACTGCCAAATAATGCACGACCTTTACATATCTCAACAAATAGCACGGGAAGTAATAAAGAAAGCAGAGGAGAAGGAAGGTTCTGAAGTCCTGGAAGTGAAGATAAAACTGGGAGAATTAACCCATCTTAATCCGGAACAGATAAAATTCTGGCTGAAAGAGCTTTTCAGAAAAACCTGTGCCTCAGGGGCAAAAATATTAATAGAAAAAATACCTGTAACCATAAGATGTAAAAATTGCGGCTACAGAGGAAGGATAGAAAAGGCGCTTTCGGAATATGAATATCCTATCTCTTTTTCTCTCTTCTCCTTGAATTGTCCTGAATGTGGAAGCTGTGAAGTGGAAGTTGAAAATGGAAGAGAATGTATGCTGGAGAGAATAAAGTTAAAAGTGAAATAAAGGGTATGTAAGCAAGTTATCAGCTTATTACAGCAAGCTCGGTCTCTCTGTTAAAAATCTTCCCTTTTCTTACAGGAAAAGAAAATTCAACCTCTTCTCCCACCTCAGGGAAAAATCCGCAATCCTCCACCGTGGCTATTAATCTGTTATAATCAAACTTTAAGAAAAGGTGAGCTTTATTGTCTACGGTAAGCTCTCTATCCTCAACTCTTGCCTTAAATATGAAATAATCACCGGGACTTTCCCCTCTTTCTCTCACCTTTATATCCTCAGGTCTCATTCCAAATATTATATCTTTTCCCACAAGATCTTTTTCTTTAAGTTTTTCCTCCCACTCAGAAGGAACAGGTATTTTTATATAAGATAGAGGGTCAACTATAAAAAATTTCCCTGCTTCCTCAACAAGGCCAAAATGCAAAAAGTTCATGGAAGGATTTCCAACAAATCCTGCCACAAAAACATTTGCAGGATGATTGTAAATTTCCTCAAAAGTTCCCACCTGCTCTATCCTTCCCTCCCTCATAACTGCTATTCTGTCCGCAAGAGCAACAGCCTCTGACTGGTCATGGGTAACGTAAACTGTTGTAATGGAAAATTTGCGCAAAATCTTCTTTATCTCTGTGCGGGTTTTTATTCTGAGCTTTGCATCAAGGCTTGATAAAGGTTCATCAAGTAAAAATACACTCGGGTTTCTTATAATGCACCTTCCAAGAGCAACTCTTTGTTTTTGTCCCTGAGATAAGGTGCGGGGCATTCTCCCAAGAAGCTCGCGAAACCCAACTCCAAGAGTTTGAGCTGTAAACTCTATCCTCTCATCGATCATAGGCTCAGGCCATCTTCTTATCCTGAAAGGAAAGGCGAGGTTCTCCCTTGCTATCATGTGAGGATAAAGGGCATAGGTTTGAAAAACCATTCCTATATTTCTTTCTCTTGGCTTAAGTCTTGTGACATCCTTTTCGTCAAAAAATACCTTCCCTTCCTCTGCTCTCTCAAGTCCTGCAATAACTTTTAGAAGGGTAGTTTTTCCACAACCTGTTGGACCAATTACTCCGAGAGTCTCCCCTTCTTTTATATCAAGATAGACATGGTCAAGGGCAAGGATGGCAGAGGCTTTTCTGTTTTTCTCAGAAATGAAGAGCTTTTCCTTGTAATATCTTTTAACAACACCTTCAAGGCGGATACTGCTCATTTTTAATCTATAAAACTTCCTCCCTCTATGTCCTTTCTTATAACTCTGTAATTTTTATCAAAATCAACATCTATTCTTATAAGATTGGGACATTTTTTCCCCAGGATTTCCTTTCTCAGGTTATAGGCTGCACCTTCCTCCCCTGGTTCAAGATAAAGATTCTGAATGTCTGTTCTTCTGTTAACGTGTATTGTTATCTCTTCTCCGCACTTTCCACATTTCACTTTAAAGGGAATAAAATCTGCAAGCTGCCTTCTTTCTTTTGCTTCCCTGAGTTTTTTTGCCAGTTTATCAAAAATACCCATCTTCTCTCCTTCTCAATATCTGGTGCCGGAGGAGGGAGTCGAACCCTCACGGGGAAACCCCCACTGGATTTTGAGTCCAGCGCGTCTACCAGTTCCGCCACTCCGGCAAACTCCTTCCTTACCTCATTATAGCCAAATTTTGAAAAATGTGCAAGTCTAATTTTCTCCTCAATTTTTTGCTTTGGTGTCCATATGGTGTCCATACGTCTGCCTAAAACTTCTATAGCACGACGTTTATGATCTGGGGAAAGATGTGAATACCTCAATGTCATCTCAAACGTCTTATGCCCCAGAAGCTCCTGCACTGTCTTTAAATCAACTCCTGCCATAACCAAATGAGAAGCGAAAGTGTGTCTCAGGTCATGAAAGCGGAAGTTTTTTATTCCAGCCTTTTTTAAAGCGTTAGTAAACCCCTCTCTTATATCTCTATACGGACTTCCATTCTTTTTGCAGAAAACATAAGGGCTTTTAGCATTCTTTCTAACTTTAAGAAGAGTCCTGAAAGTCATCTGATTCATAGGAATTTCTCTTGCTTGATTGTTTTTGCTCTGGACAACGTAAATGATCCTGTTTTTGAAGTCAACATCACTCCACTTAAGGTTTAAAATCTCGCTTTTTCTCATTCCTGTATTGAGAGCAACTATTATTATAGGTTTGAGATGGTCCGGACAAACTTCGATGAGTCTTGCTATCTCTTCTTTTTCCAAATATCTGATCCTCTTCTCATCCACCCTAAATAGCTTCACTGAGGCTATCGGGTTCTCCCTTATCTTTCCCCACTCTTTAGCTTTATTGAAGATGTGCTTCAGACAGGTTATTTCCCTGTTTACCGTACTTGGCGATACCTTTTCTAACCTTTTCTGTTTGTATCTCTCCACATCAAGTGGGGTTATTTCCTGAAGATTTTTGTTCCCAAAGAAGGATTTAAGATGATTCACGCTTATCTCATCTCGCCAGAAGGATCTCTTATTAGGCTTTGAATAAACCTCAAGGTACTCTTCTGCCATCTTAGCAAAGCGAATTTTTTCCTCCTTCTTGATCTCAAGAAATTTGTCCTCTGCAATTTCAACTTTTCTTTTGCTCAGCACAACTTCTGCTAGTTTTTTACTAGGTCCTACCTTTTCTCTTTTTCGTTTGCCATTGGGAAGATAATAATCTATGTACCAGTTTTTACCTTTTTTATAAATACCCATCTTTTTCCTTTCGTAAAAGACTCACCTTAAATGTACATGATAAAAAATACATTTCCCTTAGTCAATTATGTATGCCTTTCTGGGGACATTCATCAAAATTCCTGATGCTTCACCTTGTGACGTTCTATCCAGTCTTCCAGAT
>DRTT01000113.1 GCA_011372105.1 Candidatus Aerophobota bacterium | reverse complement strand
GGAAAAAGGTGTTGTTCTTGCAGTTGAGCCTGTCAACAGGTACGAAACTTACTTCTTAAATACTGCTGAAGATGCTCGGCGTTTGGTAGAGGAGATAAACCATCCCAATGTGCGTGTTCACCTTGACACATATCACTTAAACATAGAGGAGAACAGCTTTTACGAGGCAATAAAGATAGCAGGTGATTACCTTTACCACCTGCATGTTTGCGAAAACAACAGGGGTATTCCCGGAAAAGGACATGTTGATTGGGATGGAGTTTACAAGGCTCTCAGTGAGATTAACTACCAGAGGTGGGCTGTTATTGAATCTTTTGTTCCTGCTATAGAAGAGGTTGCAAGGATGACTGCTATATGGAGAAAGGTTGCCCCAAGTGCAGATGCCATTGCCAGAGACGGACTTGAATTTCTCAAGCAAAAAGAAAAAAGTTACCTTTAGCCCTGTCTTCCTTTTTTCATGGGCAAAATTAAATATCCAAAACCTGTAAAACTTATAGCAGGGTTTATTTTTGCACAGGAAAAGAATTTTTTTCAGGCAAAAGAAGAGCTTGTAAAAAAATTTGGGGAAATTGACTTTGAAAGTCCCCTTTTTTCCTTCAATTATACAGATTACTACAGGAAGGAGATGGGGAACAAACTGTGGAGGAGGTTTGTGAGTTTTAAGAGACTTTTTGACCCGGAGAAAATAGTCTCTGTAAAGCTTTTTACAAATGAAATTGAGCAAAAATTTTCTTCTGGTAAAAAGAGAAAGGTTAACATAGACCCTGGATATCTCACTCTCTCAAAGCTTGTTCTTACTACAACGAAAAATTTTGCTCACAGGATATATCTTGGTAAAGGCATATACGCTGAGGTCACCTTAAGGTATATAAAGGGTAAGGGTTTTCAACCCTGGGAGTGGACCTATCCTGATTACAGGAGTGAAGATTACCTTGAGGTATTTAACAGTTTAAGGGAAAAATACAAAAAACAACTTGAAAAGGAAGAGAAAGGTGAAGATGGAAAAGAAGGTGTTTAATGTTGTAATTGTAGGAGTGGGGGGACAGGGAATTCTTTTAACATCGGATATTTTAGCAGAGGTAGCATTTGAGGAGGGATACGATGTGAAAAAATCAGAAGTCCACGGGATGGCCCAGAGAGGAGGTAGTGTAATATCAGAGGTAAGATTTGGTGAAAAAGTATATTCACCTTTAATTAAGAAAGGGGAAGCTGATATTCTCCTTTCTCTTGAAAAACTTGAGACTTTAAGGTTTATAGATTACCTTAAAGAAGGGGGGATTTGCATAGTGAATGATTTAGAAATTCCTCCCTTAGGAGTTAATCTTGGACAGGAAAACTATCCCCGGGATATTTTCTTTCGCCTTAAAAGCAAAACTTCCAGATTAATAAAAATTGAAGCAATTAAAATAGCAGAAAAGGCAGGCAATGTAAAAGCAATGAATGTGGCAATGCTGGGGGTTTTATCTTTTTTCCTTCCTTTTTCCCTCTCCACCTGGGAAAAAGTGATTGAAAAAAGAGTCCCCTCTCATACAAAAGATTTCAACCTCAAAGCTTTTGAACTTGGGAGGGAAGTTGGTAGAGAATATAAGGAGAGTTTCTCTTTAAGAAAAGCAGAAAAAGTTTCAGGTAGCCTTGACAGGGAAGTAAATTAAAATAATATTTTTTAAAACCCTAAAACTTATAGTTTTTTAGAGAAAGCAGGTTTTTCCATGATAAAAAGAAAATTTGAGCTTGTGACTCATTTAAAACCAAAAGGTGACCAACCCAAAGCTATTGAAAAACTTACAGAGGGGATTTTAAAAGGTTACAGAGAGCAAACTCTTGTGGGAGTAACAGGCTCTGGAAAAACCTTTACCATGGCAAATGTTATAAAAAATATCAACAAACCCACTTTGATAATCTCTCACAATAAAACCCTTGCTGCTCAGCTTTTCAGCGAATTCTCCTCCCTTTTTCCCAACAACAGAGTTGAATATTTTGTATCTTATTATGACTATTATCAACCAGAGGCATATATTCCCCAGACTGATACTTATATAGAAAAAGATGCCTCTATAAATGAAAAAATAGATATGCTGCGTCATTCTGCAACAAGAAGTCTTCTGGAAAGGTCAGATACAATTGTTGTGGCAAGTGTAAGCTGTATTTATAACCTTGGAAATCCCAAAGATTATATGGAAATGCTCCTTCATGTTAAAGTGGGAGAGGAAATACCCAGAAGTCATATTTTAAGAAAACTTGTCCAGATGAGATATGAGAGGAATGATATTGACTTTTCCAGAGGAAAATTTAGAGTGAGAGGGGACCTTATTGAAATCTTTCCAGCCTATGAAGAGGAAGCCATAAGGATAGAACTGTGGGGGGATGAAGTTGAGGGGATTTCCCTTTTTGACCCTATCTCAGGCAGAACAAAAGATAAAGTGGAGGAGGTCTATATTTATCCTGCAACTCACTATCTTGCTCCTCCTGACAGAATAGAATATGCCATTGATGCAATACAGAAGGAGTTAAAGCAAAGAGTAAAAGAATTTCAGCAACAGGGTAAGTTACTTGAAGCAGAAAGACTTGAAATGAGGACAAAATACGACCTTGAGATGATAAAAGAGGTGGGCTACTGCACCGGTATTGAAAACTACTCTCGCTACTTTGACGGTAGAGCACCGGGTGAGCGTCCTGCCTGCCTGATAGATTACTTTCCCAAAGACTACCTTATGTTTATTGACGAGTCTCACCAGACAATTCCTCAGCTGAGGGCAATGTATCACGGAGATAAATCAAGGAAGGATAATCTTGTGAAGTATGGATTTCGTCTCCCTTCTGCCTATGACAATCGCCCCTTAAAGTTTGAGGAATTTGAAAGTTTGATAAATCAGGTGATTTATGTCTCTGCCACTCCTTCCGAGTTTGAGCTAAAAAGGAGTGCTCAGGTAGTAGAGCAAATTATAAGACCTACAGGTCTTGTTGATCCCAAAATAAGGGTAAAGTCTGTGGAAAATCCTGTTGATGACCTTCTTGAGGAAATAAAAAAGAGAGTTGAAAAAGGTCAGAGAACCCTTGTCACAACCTTAACCAAGAGAATGGCAGAGGACCTTACAGCCTACCTTGATGACCTGGGAGTAAGAGTGAGATATCTTCACTCTGAGGTAGAAACAATAGAAAGAGCTAAGATATTAAGGGAGCTTCGAGCCGGTGAATTTGACGTCCTTGTTGGGATTAATCTTTTAAGAGAGGGTCTTGATCTTCCTGAAGTCTCGCTTGTTGCCATTCTTGATGCAGATAAGGAAGGATTTTTAAGGTCAGAAACCTCCATTATACAAACTGCAGGAAGAGCTGCCCGTAATGTGGATGGAGAGGTTATACTTTACGCAAATGAGGTAACAAATTCCATGAAGAAGGCAATAGAGGAGACAGAGAGAAGAAGGAGAATTCAACTTGAATATAACAGAAAACATAATATAACTCCACAAACTGTCAAAAAATCAATTCTTGCCGATATTGAAACCTATACAACTGAAAAATACGAGAAGCTGCAGCAGGTTGCAGAGGAGAAAACAGAGTATGTGCCTTCGGTGGAGGAGATTCCAAAGCTTATAAAAGTTTTAGAAGGTAAAATGAAAAAAGCTGCGGAAAATCTTGAATTTGAGCTTGCAGCAAAATATAGAGACAGGATAAAAAATCTTAAGAAAATTCTCCTTGAAAATCTGGGAGAAAGGAATACGAAAAAGAAAGTAAAACTTTTCAGATAGAGATAGAAAATTACAAGAATAAGGAGGAGTAGATGACGTTTGGTCTTGCCTTAGCTTTGTTAGGAGCAGGTTTGGCAGTAGGGCTTGCTGGTATGGGTTCAAGTATAGGTATTGGATACGCAGGACAGGCTTCAACTGGAGCTATGACTGAGGATCCGGAGAACTTTGGAAGATACCTTATTCTCACTGCTCTGCCAGGGACCCAGGGAATATACGGGTTTATAGCAGCCTTTCTTTTAATGATGAAGGTGAATCTTCTAACAGGAACACCTGCTTCTTTGACCTTTCCTCAAGGACTTAGCCTGCTCTTTGCAGCGTTGCCTATTGCTATTCTTGGTTGCATTTCAGCTATTCATCAGGGAAAAGTTTGTGCCTCAGGTGTGGGACTTACTGTTAAAAGACCTGCAGATTCCATGAAAGCTATGGTTCTTGCGGTTTTTGTTGAGTTTTACGCAGTTTTGGGGCTTCTTATAACCATTTTCTTTATAACCAGCATAAAAATCTAAAAAGCAAAAAGGGAAAGATATGGGACTTGAAGAGATACTTAAAAGCATTGATGAAAAGGTAAAAGGGCAGGTTGAGGAAATTAAAAAGGAGGCTCAAAAAGAAGAAGGAAGAATCTTAGAGCAGGCAAAGAAAAGAGCAGAACAGCACAAAAAAAGAATTATTAAAGAGGCAAAAAAGCAAATTGAAGAGGAGATGAGAAGAGAGCTTATCAAGGTTCGTCGAGAAGAAAAAAAGAAAACCCTTGCTTTAAAAACAGAGCTTTTGAGCAAGGTGT
>DRTT01000132.1 GCA_011372105.1 Candidatus Aerophobota bacterium | reverse complement strand
CGTCCTTTGAATGAGTTTGAAATGATTGAGTGGATAAGAGAAAAAGTTGAAGATGCAGGAAAAATTATAACCGAAGATGCAGCCTTTGAATTATACAGGAGAATAGGGAAAGATCTTTTCCTGTTGGAAGGGGAAATTGAAAAGCTTGTTGCTTTTGTGCATCCTTCCTCCTGTATAGAAAGCTCTCATGTTAGAAAGATTACAGGGGAAAGATTCCAGGAAGATATCTTTGACTTTCTTGATATTTTCAAGAAGAAAGATCTCCCCTTTGCTCTTTACAGGTTAAACAGACTTTTTTTAAAAGGAGAGGATCCTCTGGGAATAGTTTCTATGCTTGCAAGAGAGATAAGGATTCTCCTTTTTTTAAAGTTTTCTCCGAATATAAACCCTTCCCAGGCCTGCCAGCATATATTTAAAAGACACTCCGGATTTTTGTTAGAAAAAACAAAAGAATATATAGACGCAAGCACAAAGTTTAGCCTTCCCTGGCTTTTTTTTGCTCACCAGAAAATATTAGAGACAGAACTCTCTATAAAAAAGGGCAAAAAAGAACCTACCCTTGCACTTCAGCAAACTGTTATAGATATTCTTTCTAATTAAGCTTTTTAATTCATTGTTTTATTTTTGTTCAAGTTGAAGCTTTGTTGCCTCTATTGTGTTTTTAAGAAGCATTGCTGTTGTTACCGGTCCAACACCTCCAGGAACAGGTGTAATATAAGATGCCCTTTCCTTTGCCACTTCAAATTCTACATCGCCTACTATTTTTCCTCCCACACGGTTAATACCCACATCTATCACAATGGCTCCTTCTTTTATCCATTCACCCTTTATAAGGTTTGCCTTCCCCACGGCTACAATCAGTATCTCTGCTTTTTTTACATACTCAGGAAGTGTTCCTCTTTCTCCTGTAGCAATGTGGCATACAGAGGTCGTTACAAATTGGTCAAGAAGCAGAAGAGCTGTTGGTTTTCCAACTATATCGCTGTGACCAACCATAACTGCTTCTTTTCCGTAAAGCTTTACTCCTGTTGATCTTATAAGCTCCATTACCGCCATTGCGGTACAGGGTCCAAGAAAAGGTTTTCCGTAAACAACCATTCCCATGTTTGTTGGAGAGACTCCTTCTGCATCTTTCTTAGGATCAATAATTTGTTGGAGCTGGCGGGCGTTAAGGTGCTCGGGAAGAGGCATCTGCAAAATTATACCACTCACTTTAGGGTCATTGTTGAGTTCTCTGATGAAGTCTGCAACTTCCTTTTGTGTTACATCTTCTTTGAACTGGTGGAGCTTGTACTCTATTCCTATTTTCTCACAGGATTTTTTCTGCGCATTGATATAAACTCTTGAACCCGGGTTTTCTCCCACCTGTATAGCAGAAAGAGAAGGAGACCTCCCTTTTTTCTTTAACTCCTCAATTTCCACTTTTAATTTTTCCTTTATCTGATTAGCAATTTTTACGCCATCTATTATCTTTGCAGGCATTTTGTCCCCCTTGCTATTTCCTTTAACCTTAAAATAATCCCTTTATTTTTCCTGTTTGAGGGTCAATGTCAACATCCACAAAGGCAGGTCTTGAAGGAAGACCGGGCATGGTTTGCATTGCTCCACAAATAGGATATAAAAATCCTGCTCCAACAGAGGCTCTTATGTCTCTCACGGGAAGCTTGTAGTTTCTCGGGACACCTTTCCAGTTGGGGTCGTGAGAAAGAGAAAGATGAGTCTTTGCTACATTTATGGTGAGCTTGTCGTATCCAAGTTTTGTGTAAAGTTTTATCCTTCTTTCTGCCTCTGGGGAATATTCCACTCCATCTGCAAGGTAAACTTTGGTAGCAATTGTTTCTATTTTTTCCTTGATGGAAATATCATCAGGAAAGAGGAACTTCATCTCATGGGGCTTTTCTATTGCTTTTATTACTTCTCTTGCAAGCTCAAGTGTCCCATCTCCTCCCTTTGCCCACGCCTCTGAAACGGCAACTCCATCTGCTCCTGCCTCAAGGGCTTTTCTTTTAACAAGCTCAATCTCTCTGTCAGTATCTGTGGTGAATCTGTTAATAGCGACCACGACTGGAATTCCATACATTTTTACTATCTGGATGTTTCTTGTCAGGTTCTCACATCCCTTCTCCACTGCAGGAAGATTTTCCGTTTCAATTGCCTCTTTAACCTTGGATAAGGGCATACCCGGGCGGAGGTGAAAAGCACCTCCATGCTCCTTTAATGCCCTTATAGAGGCTACAACCACTGCACAATCAACTTTCAGGCCACTTTGCCTGCAGGCAACATCAATTAGTTTAACAAAGCCACAGTCTGCTCCAAATCCACTTTCGGTTACCACGTAATCGGCAAGTTTTAAGGCTACCATATTAGCCATAACGGAGTTATTACCATGGGCTACATTGGCAAAGGGAAAACCATGGCATATCATTGGATGTCCTTCAGTTGATTGGACAAGATTTGGTTTCAAGGCATCCTTAAGAAGCACAGTCATTGCTCCTGCTACCTTCAGGTCCTCACAGGTAACAGGCTTTTCGTCATAGGTGTAGCCAATAACTGCTCTACCAATTCTTTCTCTCAGGTCTTCAAGTCCTGTGGCAAGGGCTAAAATTGCGGCTGTCTCAGTGGCAACAGTTATATCAAAACCTGTAACGCGAGGATAACCATTTTTTCTTCCACCAAGTCCCACAATAACCTCTCTTAAGGCGCGAGAGTTTATATCCTGGCAGTAAGTCCAGGTTATATTTAAAGGGTCAATATTGAGTTTATTTTTATGGAGGATACTTGCATCTATTGCCGCAGCACAGAGATTCTGAGCTGTTTCAACAGCATGTATATCTCCTGTAAAATGAAGATTTATGTTTTCCATTGGAAGTGCCTGTGAGTACCCTCCTCCAGTTGCCCCTCCTTTTATACCGAAAGTTGGTCCCTTGGAGGGTTCACGAAAGGTATTTATTACTTTTTTCCCTTCCTTTTTCATTAGCTTATAAAGACCCTGTCCCAGACCAAAAGCGGTTACTGTTTTTCCTTCTCCAAGAGGTGTGGGAGTAATGGCGGTTACAGTTATAAGTTTACCGTTGGGTCTGTCTTTTAACCTTTCCAGCACCTTCTGGTAGTCAATCTTTGCTATGTAGTTGCCATAAAGCTCAAGTTCTTCTTCTAAGATACCTGCATCCCTTGCCACTTCAGTTATTGGTCTTAGCTCAGCCTCCTGAGCTATTTCCAGGTCACTTGGCACAGGATATCTTCTTTTTACTGGCATTACAATACCTCCTTTTTCAGGATTTTATGGAGCTTTGAATAAGACTCATTGCTTCTGCTCTTGTGGCAGGGTTTTCTCTAAAAATACCTCTTACAACTGATGTGACAGTAAGTGCCCCAGGTTTTTTTATTCCCCTCATGGACATACATAAATGTTCTGCCTCAATTATTACCATTACACCTCTTGGCTGCAAAACTTCATTTATAACATCTGCTATTTGAGTGGTGAGTCTTTCCTGAACCTGGATTTTCTTGGAGAGAATATCTACCACGCGGGCAAGTTTACTAAGTCCTGTTACTCTATTATCCTTTGGAATATAGGCAATGTGTGCTTTTCCCACAAAGGGAAGCAGGTGATGTTCACAGAAAGAATAAAGAGGAATGTCTTTTACAAGAATTATCTCATCGTGTTTTTCTTCTTTTAAGATTGTTAAAGCTTTTTTTGCTTTTTCCTTACTTCCTCCAAATATTTCCTCACACATCCGGGCAACTCTTGAGGGAGTGTCCCTTATTCCTTCTCTTTCAGGATTTTCTCCTATACCTTCCAGGAAAAGTCTTACTGCCTTTTTTATCTTCTCTTTATCCATTCTGAGTTGTGAATATTTTCTCAAAATTATCTTTTATATCCTACCAAAGCGGGAAAAGTTGTCAAATTGGCTTTTTAATGTAATAGGGAGGGGTTGTCTGGGGCATGCTGGAGGTTTCAAAGAAAAAGAAATTTTTGAAGCCCCAGAAAAAAATCTATAGCTTTGTCCATCATTAGGAAAGGTAAACCAGGGACACTAAAGGTAAAAATTTTAGAAGAAAAGGAGAAAGAAAAAATTTTTCTTTCTCCTGTAGCTGAAAACAACAAATATCGTGACATTAAATTTTAAGATAGGTCTTAAATTCCGGGTACTCATCCACAAATCTTTTTAAGGAAAGGCGGATTTTTTCTTTATCATCCTGAGTGAGTGGTAAAAGAGGAAGACGGGGATCTCCCCCGTTAAATCCTGCAAAATCCATAGCTGCCTTTACTCCAGCCACCCCATATCTACCAGATACCTCTCTGTTAACTCTTATAATAGCCCTCTGCAGCTTCCCTGCCTCTTCCATCTTTACCTGTCTAAAAATATCATAAAGACGACAGCAGGCATGGGGAAGAAAATTGGCAAGGGAGAGCACTCCTCCCACTGCACCCATGAGAAGAGAGGTAATGAAAAAGTTTGCCGAACCTGCAAGAACAGCAAATTCCTCTGTGTTAACAAGGGATAAAAAGATATTGGGACCTGTGGGTGCACTATCCTTCATCCCGATTATATTGGGATGTTGACTT
>DRTT01000001.1 GCA_011372105.1 Candidatus Aerophobota bacterium | reverse complement strand
AAAGAACTTGCAAAAGATAAGGGCATTGTTTACACAGTGGGAGCAGGAGATGAGCCAGGTGCGATAAAAGAGCTTTACGATTTTGCAACATCTGTTGGATTCAGGGTAGTTGCAGCAGGTAAGGGCAAAAATAACCCCCTCGATAGAGAGGCAACACCTGAAAGTCTTAAGGATATTGCCTTGAAAAAAGGAGTAAATCCCAAAATGCTCTGTGAGTTTGTCGATGGCAGTAAGACCATGGTGGAGATGACAGCTGTTGCCAATGCTACAGGGCTTTTACCTGATATAAGAGGAATGCATGGGCCAAAATGCAATGTAGAGGAACTTGCCTCTGTTTTTTCCTTAAAAAAGAATGGGGGAGTTTTAGAAAAAGAAGGAGTTGTTGACTATGCAATTGGGAATGTTGCACCAGGTGTTTTTGTGGTTGTGACAACCGATAATAAAAGACTTATAAAAGACCTTGAATACATGAGTATGGGAAAAGGTCCAAATTACCTTTTATACAGGCCCTACCATCTTACAAGCATAGAAATTCCAATATCTGTGGCAAGAGCTTTTTTATATAAAGAACCAACCATTGTCTGTAAGGAAAGGCCTGTGGCAGAAGCAATTACCGTTGCCAAAAGAGACTTAAAAGCAGGGAAGGTGATTGATGGTATAGGAAGGTTTGACATTTATGGTTCTATTGAAAAAGCCTCTGTTGCCTTTGAAGAAAATCTTTTACCTCTTGGTCTTGCAGAGGGAGCTGTTCTTAAAGAAAATGTGAAAAAAGGTGAATACATAAGAAAAGATCAGGTTGAACTTGATGAAAACTCTGTCCTTGTAAACTTAAGAAGATTGCAGGAAAAAGTTCTTCCTCCTTTATAACTATACAACGGGAATTTCGTATTCTTTTTTTATTTTATCAAACTCCTCTCTTAAAAGCTTTATTGCAAAAGGGAGGCAATTTAATATATCCTGTGCAGTTATGCCATCTTCCCCTTTTTCTTTGCTTGCTATATCTCCTGCAAGCCCGTGAACAAATACTCCCATTCTAACAGCGTCTTCTATCCTGAATCCTAAACCAAACATAGCCGCTATTACTCCTGTTAGGACATCTCCACTTCCTGCGGTTGCCATTCCTGAATTCCCACTCATGTTTACAAAAATCCTCTCATCAGGATATCCAATGAGGCTGTGGGCACCTTTTAAAACGATTATAGCATTAAGATCCTTGCATGTTTTTTTCAAAATACCAATTTTGTCATCAAGGATCTCTTTTATACTTTTTCCTGTTATTCTTGCCATCTCGCCCGGATGAGGTGTAAGAATAGTGGGGGATTTTCTTTCTCTTACAGTATCTATTTTCTCAGAGATAGCTGTTATACCGTCCCCATCTATAAGAAGAGGTTTTTCTATACTTTCTGTAAGCTCAAGGGTAAGTTCCCGGCTTTCTTTATTTAAAGAAATCCCACATCCAAGCACCACCATATCGACTTTTTCTGCCACCTCAAGGATTTTCCCTTTATTTTCAAGGGCAATACTTCCCTCATCTGTCTCCTCAAGGGGTAGGAAGACAACCTCACTTCCCTTTGTCCCTATGAAAGGTGTTACAGATTTGGGAGTTGCAAGTCTTGAATACCCTCCCCCTGCTTTAAGAAAGGAAAGGGAGGAAAAATAGGGTGCACCGTAGTATCCCCTTGCCCCTGCTATGAAAAGGACATCTCCGAATGTTCCCTTGTGTCCCTGTTTGTCTCTTTCTGGAAGTTTTAGTGGCTCGTTTATCTCCACCTTTATTTTATCTCTTTCATAGTGGTGTCTTGGAAAAGATATGTGGGAAATATGTAACTTTCCACATTTTTCAAATCCAGGATAAAGAATATTTCCTATCTTGGGAAGTCCAAAGCTTACCGTATAATCTGCCTTTATACACACCCCCATAATTTTTCCTGTATCTCCATTTATTCCAGAGGGAATGTCTATACTGAGAACTTTTCTTGCATGAGAATTTACAAGATTTATTATATCCGCATATCTTCCTTCAACCTCTTTCTTTAGCCCTGTCCCGAAAATGGCGTCAATAACAAGATCTGCTTTTTCAACATCCTTTTTTATCTCTTCTAAGGCATCTTCTTTTATATCCTCTATTTTAATTCCTATTTTAAGTAGAATTTCATAATTTGTTCTGGAGGCTCCTTTAAATTTTTCAGGCTCACTTAGAAGATAAACTTTGACATCTCCTTTTGATGAGTAAAGCTTTCTTGCCAGTGCAAGGCCATCTCCTCCGTTATTTCCCGGTCCTGAGAAAATCACAAAGTTTTTTCCTTTCACTCCAATCTCACCAAGAATCGCAAAATACACAGCACCTGCTGCATTTTCCATTAAAATTTCCTCTTTTATACCAAATTTTTCAAAAGCTTTTTTATCAAGCTCCCTCATTTCTTCAACACTTGCAACTTTCAAGTTTGCACCCCCCTTTTTTGTATATTTAGTTTAAAATTGCAAAATTTTTCTCTTTGTCAAACGAGGATTTGACTTTAGAAGAAAATGTTGTAATCTTAGGTGAAATTTAAATGGGAAATCCTGTAAGCCAAGGAGGGCAAAAATGGTGAGGTTTTCTGAGATCCTTGGGAAGGACTGTATTAACCTGAATCTTAAATCAAAGAAGAAAAAGGATACAATAAGAGAGCTTGTTGATCTCATTTACAAAGCAGGTAAGATTAAAGACCCACAAAAAGTTGAGAAAGAACTTATAGAAAGGGAAAAAATAGGAACAACAGGAATAGGAGGAGGAATTGCTGTTCCTCACATAATGACCAAAGAAATTTCCGGGACAGTTATGGCTTTTGGAAGAAAAAAGGAGGGTCTTGATTTTGATGCTATTGATGGAGAGCCTGTAAAACTTATTTTTCTCTTAATAGGACCAAAAGGAGAGGAGGCGACACATCTGAGGCTTCTTTGCAGGCTTTCCCGTTTTCTTCACGATACTCAGTTTAAAAAAGCCCTGACGGAGGCAAAAAGGGAAGAGGATGTGATTGAGGCTTTTAAGAAAAAAGAAGAGGAGGAAGGATAAATTTATAGATAGGTTAAAATGAAGAAGGTTTTCCCTCATTATTTTGGTCATAGAAAACGTTTGAGGGAAAAATTTAAGGTGGCAGGATCAAAAGGACTAAGAGATTATGAGCTTGTTGAACTTCTTCTCACCTATGCTATTCCAAGAAAGGATGTAAAACCTGTTGCCAAAAGTCTTTTGAAAAAATTTGGAAGCTTTGGTAACATTTTTGATGCTAGGATAGATGAACTTCAGAAAGTTGAAGGTATTGGCCCAGGTTCTGCTGTCCTCATAAAGCTTGTCAAGGAAATTCTCTCCCTGTATCTTGAAGAAAAAATGAAAAGAAAAGATGCTCTCACCTCTCCCAGCTCCGTAGTTGATTTTGCCAGAGTAAAGCTTTCAGGATTTTTCAATGAGGTTTTTATGGTTATCTATCTTAATGCAAAAAATGAGGTTATTGATTATGAGATAATTCAGGAGGGAACAGTTGACGGAGCCATTATTTACCCAAGACGAGTAATTGAATCTGCTATCCTGCATCATGCAGCAGGGATTATTCTTGTCCACAATCATCCAAGTGGACATCCTGAGGCATCAGTTGATGATAGAGAGCTTACCCGCACTCTGAGAGATGTTGCAAAGTTTATGGATGTCAGGGTGGTGGACCATATTATAGTTGGGAAGAATGGCTACTTCAGCTTTGCAGAAAGAGGACTTTTATAGTTTTAAATCTGGAGGGAAGGAATGATTTTTTTCTCTTTAAAATGTCTTGAATATAGCTTCCCCGGCCATCCTGAGTCTGCAGAGAGGGTGAAAAGTATATACAATCATCTTAAAGACCAGGGATACACTTTTGAAGAGGCAAAACCCTGCAGAGAAGATGATATCCTCCTTGTCCACACAAAAGGTCACCTTAAAAAAGTAAAAGAGAATACCTTCTTCGACCCTGACACTCCTAACCTTGAAAATATATATGATTATGCTGCACTGGCAGTGGGAGGGGCAATTCAAGCAGTGGATAAGGCTTTAGAAGGGGAGAATAGTTTCTCCCTTTTAAGACCTCCCGGCCATCATGCAGGCAAAAATTATCTTGGAGGATTTTGTTATTTTAACAATATAGCAATTGCTACTTGCCAGGCTTTGAGAAAGGGTGTTGATAAAGTGGCAATAATTGATTTTGATGGTCATCATGGAAACGGGACAGAGGATATTTTCTCTGGAGAAAAAAGAGTGCTTTATCTTTCTCTTCATCAGTATCCTGCCTACCCCGGGACAGGTGGAAGCTCGAGAGGAAATTCCTTAAACTTCCCCTTATCCCCTGGATGTGAAGAGGAGGATTTTATGCGGGCATTTTTTGAAGGTATAAATGAGGTTGAAAAATTTTCTCCCGGTCTTATTGGTGTTTCTGCAGGTTTTGATGCACACGAAAAAGACCCCCTTTTAAGCCTTAATCTTAAGACAGAAACTTACTTTAAAATAGGAGAGAAAATATCCTCCTTAAAAAAACCTTTTTTCTGTGTGCTTGAGGGAGGGTATCATGAGGATTTGCCTTTTTGTGTAAGAGGTTTTTTTGAGGGGGCGGGAATAAAATGATGTTTT
>DRTT01000091.1 GCA_011372105.1 Candidatus Aerophobota bacterium | reverse complement strand
AGAGTCATTTTCTCACAAACAGATATAACATCCTCTTTTCTCATGAAACCTTCAAGAGGTGTGAAAAATCCATAGCAAATGTTTATACACTCCCTTGCACATCTTCCTGTAACCTCTATTTCCTCAAGCCCTTCTATTTTTTCTTTTGCCTCAGCTTGAGAAAAAACCACTCTCTCAACAATTTCTTTCCCACCGTGCCCTGCGAAGTTCATGTTTCTCTCTCCTTTTAATCAAAGAGTAGAATTATCAGTCCATAAGAGTTCCACCATTAACATCCAAAATCTCACCTGTTATAAAAGAAGCCTCAGGTGAGGCCAAAAACAATACACAAGCTGCAATATCCTGCGGTGTTCCCATCCTTCCGAGAGGAACAAGGGGAGTAACCATCTTTTTTTTATTTTCGTCAGTAGCCTCAGTAGCAATTGACCCTGGGGCTACTGCATTGACATTTATGTTATAAGGGGCAAGTTCGTAGGCAAGAGACTTTGTAAGACTTATAATACCGGCTTTAGATGCACAGTAATGTGCTTTTGTTGGAGTACCGGGCCTGCTATAAACAACCCTTCCTGTTTTTCCTGTAAACGAGGTAATATTTATAATTTTACCTTCTTTTTGTTTAATCATCTGTCTTGCTACAAATTTGCTACAGATAAATACACCTTTCAAGTTTATATTCATTACTCTATCCCACTCCTTCTCATCAAGGTCCACTATAGGGATAGAATCAGCAAATACAGCTGCATTATTAACCAAAATATCAATCCTTCCCCATCTTTCTACTATTTTGTTCACCATATTCTCCACTTCAGTGCTATCTGAAACATCAGTTTTTAAGGCAAATGCACTAAACCCTTTTGAGGAAATTATCTGGGCTACTTTCTCTGCCTCTTCAATGTCAACATCATTAATAACTACAGTCGCTTTTTTCTCAGCAAACTTCTCAGCAATTACCCTCCCTACACCTCTTGCAGCACCTGTGATAAGGGTGATTTTTCCCTGGAATTCCATCATTTTCTCCTTCTCTTTACTTATTTCATTACAAGATTCGGTATAAACATAACAATACCAGGAATATAGGTTATAAGAAAGAGAACTACTAAAAGTGGTATAATAAAGGGAAGTGTAACTTTAAAAGCTTTTTGAAAGGAAATTCCTCCCATTGTGGAGACCACATATAGAACAGGTCCTACAGGTGGAGTAAGATTTCCTATCATCAAATTTAAAATCACAACTACTCCAAAGTGCACAGGGTCTATTCCCAATTTCTCTATAATAGGAAGGAAAATAGGTGACAAAAGAATTATAGAAGGAGTAACTGTTGTAACCATTCCCATCAAAAGTAAAACTATATTGGCTATTAAAAGAAACACTGGAGGAGTAATATGGGCTGAGGTAATAAAGCTTAATAAAAGTTGAGGGATGTTTTCCCTTGTTAATATCCAAGTAAATATACCAACTGTTGCAAGAAGAAAAAGAACAACCCCTATTCTAATTACAACTTCAATAAATATCCTTGGAATTTCTCTCCACTTAAGTTCTTTATAAGCGACAAACCCTAAAAACAAAGCCCACAAAGTAGCTGCAGCAGCAGCTTCGGTTGGAGTAAATATACCGGAAAATATCCCTCCGAGCAATATAACAGGCGTTAGCAAAGCCAGAAAAGATTTATAAAAGTTTTTTAATATTTTCTTAAAAGATGGGAAAGGAGCTCTCGGATAGTTTTTTCTTTTTGAATAAAAGAACACCATTATCATCAATGAAGCTGCCATCAGCACTCCAGGGATAAACCCTCCTAAAAATAGTTTCCCAATTGAAGCATTAAACGCCATCGAATAAATTATAGCAGGTACACTGGGAGGAATAATAGGACCAATTGTTGAAGAGGCAGCAGTTACAGCTACTGCAAATTCTCGATCGTATCCTCTTTCTGTCATTGCCTTTATTTCTATCGCTCCCAGTCCTCCTGCATCAGCAATAGCACTTCCTGACATACCAGAAAAAATTAAGCTGGCAAATACATTCACATGAGCAAGCCCTCCCCTCAGATGACCAACCAGGGATTCTGCAAAATCAAAAATCCTTCTACTTGTTCCACCAGCATTCATCAAAAGCCCTACCAGCATAAACATAGGAAACGCCAAGAAAGGAAAGGAGTTTACAATTTGAATCATCTGCTGCGGAACAATCGCAAGGGGAACCTTTTCAACCACCAGATAAAAAAGAGAGGCAACTGCTATAGCTACCGAAATAGGAGTGTTTAAAACCACCAGAATAACAATTATAGCAAAGACTATTCCCATAATCATTTCCCACCTCCATTTTTTCTATTCCAGGTTAATATTCGTTCTACCAGAAATACCAGAGATACTGCTGCAAATATTGGTAAGGTTATGTATATTATGATTTTTGGCAGTCCTAAAGCTGTGGTTTTAATAAAACCTGCCTGGGGAATGAATTTAACACTTATTAAGAATATAACAATGCAAAAAAATACAGTTGCAACCCAGGCTATCTTCTCTGCAATTTCTCTACTTCTGGATGGTAAAAGTGTGACGAAAAAATCTACATTGATATGATTAATGAGAGTTCTTTTTTGAAAAGCAAGTGCTGCTCCAATAAATATAGTCCATATGAGAATAATCCTTGCCACCTCATCTGTCCAGAAAAAGGGCCTGTTAAAGATATATCTTGAACATATCCCCGCAGTCAAGGTAAAAAGCATCAAACCCATAAGAATAACCCCCATAAAAAAACCTATAGTTCCAACTATAGAAACAACCTTCTCTACTGTAGATTTTTTACCCTTCTTATTTTTATCCATATTCAAACCACCTTATAAAGCAGAGGAAGAGGATAAATTATCCTCTTCCTCTGAAATTTGTATATTTTATTTATTCACATCCCTCCTGCGCCTTAAGGATCCTATCATAAAGACCTTCTCCCCACTCTTTTTCAAACTGATAGGGAACATCTTTTACAGCTTCACGAAATGCTTCAATATCAGGCTTCATAATTACCATTCCCTCGTCTAATAACTTCTCAAGATACTCATATTTTAGCCTTTTATATTCATTAAAACTTGTTTCTTCATATACCTTGGCTCCCTCCAGCAAGATGCTCTGATACTCTTTAGGAAGACTTTCAAATTTCTTTTCGTTTATAAGCAAAATTTCAGGATTAAGAGCATGTCCTGTAAGAATTAAATACTTTTGAACTTCGTAAAACTTAGCAGCAACAATCTGCGCAAGAGGATTTTCCTGTCCATCTACAACTCCCTGTTTTAATGCAAGATATACCTCTGAAAATGCCATAGGAGTTGGAGAGGCTCCCAGAGCAATGAAAGATGCTCTTCTCAGAGGAATATTGGGAATTCTAATTTTCAAGCCTCTTAAGTCCTCTGGTTTATATATGGGTTTGTTACAGGTAAGATGTCTTTGACCCAGATACCCTATTCCAATAACACGTATTCCTCTCTTTTTTATGAGCCTATCCTTTATCTCATCACCAACAGGGCCATTTAATACTTTGAACATACAATCCACACTCTTGAAAACATACTCTCCAGCAATAAGCCCCCATGCCGGTTCCAAACGCATGAGAAGCCCGGGACCTGCTGTCCCCATATCTACTGTTCCAAAGGAGATATTTTCAGCAAGAGCGTTTCCTTTACCCAATGCACCATTTGCATAAACATCTATTGTTAATTTCCCGTTGCTCTTTTCCTTAACATATTCAGCCATGGCAACCGCAGCCTTTTGCGTGGGATGGGTTAAGGGAAAGATATGTCCCAGACGAAGTGTAATTACCTTTTCGGCAAAAACTTGTCCTCCTGCAAGACACAGCACTAACCCCGTACATATAAAAACACCCACCAGCCTACTTTTGAGCTTTCCCATCTTTTACCTCCTTTGTTTATTTACTTTCCTCCTTAATACCTACAAAACCTACAAAAGACCAAGCTCTTTGAGCACACTCTTTAATGTCTCTTTTTTATCTTCTGACAAAGATTTAATCGGAGCTCTTGCAGAACCTACATTTATACCAATTAAATTTAAAGCCTCTTTAACAACTATGGGGAAAGAACCCAGGTTAAAAGCCAATCTTAGTGGAGCAAGTTTAAACTGTGCCTTTCTTGCCTTCTCTATGTCTCCATTAACAAACGCCTCATATATTTCTACAACAAGTTTTGGTACAACATTTGCTGTTGCTGCAATTGACCCTTTTCCTCCTGAGAGAAGAGTTGCAAAAATCAGAGTATCTCTACCACAAAGAACCGAAAAGTTGTCCGGGGTAGTACGGATGTACTCTGTGGTTAAAGTTAAATTTCCGCTGCTATCCTTAATACCAACTATATTATCAATCTTAGAAAGGCGCTCCACAAGCTCAGCTGAAAGATTTACTCCAGTCCTTCCCGGATTATTGTAAAGAAGAACAGGAAGATTGGTAGATTTTGCAATACTAAGGTAATACTCGTAGAGCTCTTCTTGAGAAGGAGAGATGAAAAAAGGAGTGATTACTGACACAGCATCTGCACCAGCTTTTTCTGCTATTTGAGTTAAGGTAATAGCTTCTTTTGTAGTAATAGCCCCTGTTCCTGCATATACAGGAACTTTCCCGTTTACCTCATCCACTACAGTTTCTATTATTTTCTTTTTCTCTTCTTTATCCAGGGCATAAAATTCACCCTGGCTTCCTATAGCAAATATCCCGTGGACTCCTCCTT
>DRTT01000103.1 GCA_011372105.1 Candidatus Aerophobota bacterium | reverse complement strand
TGATGGAAGAGAGATCCTTTTTATTTTTGAAAAGGCTGGTTGAGACGCCAAGTCCCTCAGGTTTTGAAAGACCTCTCCAGAAGGTAGTGAGAGAGGAGATGGAAAAGGTTGCAGATAAAGTTAGGACAGACGTTCACGGTAATGTAATAGCTGTTAAAAATCCAGAAGGGGAACCCCGCATAATGTTTGCAGCACACTGCGATGAAGTTGGATTCATGGTAAAGTATATAGACGAGAAGGGATTTGTGTATTTTTCCTCTATTGGTGGAGTTGATGCTCATATTACTCCTGGGCAGAGGGTTAAAATCCATGCCTTATCAGGTCCTGTACTTGGTGTGGTGGGGAAAAAGCCAATTCACGCAATGGAGGAGGAAGAAAAGAAGAAAGTGGTAAAGCTCTCCGAGCAATGGATTGATATTGGCGTATCAAGCAAAGAGGAGGCAGAGAAAATAGTAAAAATTGGAGATCCTATTACCTTCTCTGCGGGGCTTGAGAGACTGAGAGGGGATCTTGTTGTTGCAAGAGGACTTGATGATAAAATGGGCACTTTCATAATATGTGAAGTTTTAAGGTCACTTTCTTCTCTTTCTTTTCCCAGTGCTGTTTTTTTTGCTTCAACTGTTCAGGAGGAGATAGGCTTAAGAGGAGCAAGAACTGCAACCTATTCTGTCAACCCTGATGTTGGTATAGCTGTGGATGCGGACCTTGCAAGTGATTTTCCAACAATGGATAAAAAGAAAGAAGGAGAGATAAAAGTTGGCGCAGGTCCTGTTATAACAAGAGGACCCAATGTAAACTCTAAGGTTGAGGAGGTTCTTATAGAGGTAGCAGAAGAAAAAAATATTCCCTACCAGATTTGCGGAGAACCAAGGGCAACCCCCACAGATGCCAATGTTATTCAAATAAATCGTGCCGGAGTAGCTGCCGGACTTGTTTCTGTTCCTGTGAGGTATTTACATACCCCGGTTGAGGTTGTTTCTCTGAAAGATGTGGAAAATGCTGTAAGGCTTCTTGTAGAATTTGTGCTGAGAATTAAAAAGGAGGAAAGTTTTATTCCCTTTTAAAATTTGAGAGAGATGGAAAGATAATGAGTATCAGAAAGCTGATGAGATGAGACAAAAGCATAATCAAAGATAACTCTTATCTTAGAAGTAAGGCTTGCATTAAGGCCTAATCCAAGGGAAAAATTAAGAGCTTCATCTTCCTGGAATTTTTGAAAAAGTCCACTTCTAAAAAATATTTTATCGCTTATTTCCCATTCTCCTCCTATTTTTATTTCCCGGAGAAGGTTTTGAAAGGAGGAGTTAACATCAAAGGAAACCAGTGCTCTATTACTGATGCGAAAAGCTAAACCAGTTGTGAATGTTGAAGGAATTGTATCTTCGTTACCTGTTTCCCAGTTTATTTTAGAAAAAACGTCCCTGATACAAACGCCAAAGCAGGTTTTCTTCCATTTTTTAAGATAGCCAACATCAAGGCTGTATCCATACCCATCTTCGTAGGAAGTTGTCTGGGTTATATACTTAAGATTCACACCCCAGCTTACGGCAGATCCGGTTTCTTTTTCAAAATAATTAGCATAAGAATAGACAACAAGGTCATACCTCCACCTCTCAGGTTCAAGATCAGCTAAGAGATGACTCCAGCTTATTCCACCACTTCCCATTCCTGTATCAGGTTCCACAAAGCTTAAAAAACTGTGGCTTAAAAGCCCAAGTCCGTAAAGATCAGTGTACATTGAACCTATCTCAGGAGATTTAAGACTGACAAGTCCCGCCGGATTGTAGTAGCATGCACTGTAGTCATCGGCAACACCTACAAAAGCCCCTCCCATTCCAAGACTTCTTGCACTAACCGGAAGTTCTGTGAAGCCACTATCCTTTACTTTAAGATAGGAGGCTTGTCCGGTCTCAAAGGTAAAAATTAAGAAAAAAGCTGCAAGTTCTACCACCCACACTATCTTTTTAATCATTCTTTGCACCCTTTAATTTTTTTACAAATAAAAAAAGATTTTGTCAAATATCACCTTACATTATTTTTCTCTTCAAGGTACCTGTCTGCCATGATAGCTGCCTGGGCTCCCTCTGCACATGCAACAACTACCTGTTTTACAAGATTTGCTCTGACATCACCACAGGCAAAGATTCCTTTCACGCTGGTTTCAAATTTTTCATCTGTCAGAATAAAACCTTTTTCATCCGTTTTTATAAGACCTCTGACAAAATCACTGTTAGGTTTTACTCCAACATAGATAAAAATTCCTCTACAGGGAAGTTTTCTTATTTTCCTTTCTTTTAAATCCTGCACCAGAACCCCTTCTACTCTCTCCCCTCCATAAATCTCCTTCACCACACTATTCCACACTACCTCAATTTTTTTATTTCCAAGGATTCTTTCCTGCAAAATTTTGTCTGCCCGGAGTCTGTCTCTTCTGTGAATAAGGTAGATTTTTTTAGCAAATCTTGTAAGGTAAATTGCCTCCTCTGCTGCAGTATTTCCTCCGCCTATCACGGCAACCTCTTCATCTTTAAAAAAAGGAGCATCGCAGGTTGCACAGTAACTTACGCCTTTCCCTGTGAACTCTTTTTCTCCGGGAACTCCCAGAGTGTTGGGTCTTGTGCCTGTTGCTATTATGACAGAGAAAGCTTTATAGATTTTACTGGAATCTGTGTATAATATTTTCTCTTCATCATTTATTTTTACCTTCTCAATTTCCTCGTTTTCAATTTCTGCTCCTAAAATTTCAGCCTGCTTTACCATTCGTGAGATAAGCTCGCTTGTGGGTGTAGGTCCAGGAAACCCCGGATAATTTTCTATTTTTTCTGAGGTAAGAATCTGTCCACCAGGGGTGAGTTTTTCAAAGGTAAGGGTTTTTATGCGAGCTCTTCTTGAATAAATAGTGGCAGAAAGCCCTGCCGGACCTGCACCTATTATTATTAAAGGATAAAAAATCTCATCCATAATTTCCTCCCAGAATATTTTTTTCTGCAAAAGTTGTGTTTTTGTCTGCATTTAAAAGGAAGATTTCTTTTTTTGCCTTCTCTATTTTTTTAAGATAGATTCTATACTCTTCCCACTTCCCTCTTTTTTCACAACCTCTTGCAAAAATTTCTGCTTTTTTGACAATTTCCTTCAAGGTAGCAATTTTCCATTCAACAGGAAGATGATTTTCTTTTGCTATCTTTTCAAGAGCATATATTCTGAATCTGTCTATTCCCCAGTATTTTTTTGAAAGCTGGTCTTTGTGTCCTCCTCGTTTGATAATAAGTTTTTCGGGAATAAGTTTTATCGGATATCGGGAGGAAATTCGCAGCCACAGATCATAGTCTTCTGCTACAGGCAAATGAGGGTCAAATTTTCCCACATCTTCAAACACGGAGCGATGAATCAGCACAGAAGAAGGAGAGATAATACAGAGAGGAAGACAGTGAAGGTATATCCATCCAGAATACTTTTTGTGTCTTTTACGGGGATTTACAAATTTTCCATTTCTTATCCAAACCTCTTCTGTATAACATACCTTAAATCTGGGCTCTTTTTTTAATGCCTCCATTTGCTTTTCAAGCTTTTCTTTTTTCCAGAGGTCATCAGAGTCAAGAAAAGCTATCCACTCTCCACGAGAAAGTTCAATTCCCTTATTGCGAGCACAAGAGGGTCCACAGTTTTGCTGGAAAAAGTATTTTACTCTTTCTTTAAAAGAGTTTACAATTTCCCTTGTATTATCAGAAGAACCATCATCCACTACTATTACCTCATGAAAAGAATAAGTTTGAGAAAGAACCGATTGAATAGCTTCTTTTATCCATTTTTCTCTGTTGTATGTGGGAATTATGATACTGACAAGATCTTTCACAAAACTCATTTCCAAACTTGAAATTTGGTTAAAAATATCTTAGGATTAAAATAAAAAATGCATCTTGAGAAAAAATTGCGAAAAATTCCGCTGGAGCTTATTGATGCTGAGGATGATTTTTTTGATTTCAGTGACAAAGATTCCTCTTATCTTGCAAAACTTAAGCTTTCTATTAAGAAAGTGGGAGTGATAAATCCCCTTATTGTTCAGCTCTCTTCCTCAAAAAAATTATATAGATTGATAAATGGCTTTAAACGCTTCCAAATTGCAAAGGAACTTTCCTTATCTTATCTTCCTGCATATATTTTAAAAAGGGATCTTTCCCCTCTTGAGGTTTTAAATATTTTGCTTTTAACTCACTCCCGCCCCCTCTCTCTTACAGAAAAAGCAAGAATAGTGGGAATTATGAGGCGCCTGCAGCTTTCTGATAAGCAAATCTATGATAACTTTGGTTCTTTGCTTGGGATAAGCTCTGCCTCTCTTGTGAAAGAATATGCTATTCTCTCAACCTACAGGTCACCTCTTCTCTCCTATATATCTTCTCACGGACTTTCCCTTAAGCAAGCTCTTGCTTTAAAAGACTTATCTCCACAGGAACAGGACACTTTTGTTTTCCTGGGCAATCTTCTTTCTTTGAAAGGGTACGATTTTTTTAATATATTAACAGATTTAAAAGAAATAGCAATAAGAGAGGGAAAGAAAGTTGCATTGGTGATAGAGGAAACGGGTATTCTGGAAATTGGGAAAAATGAGAAATTTACCCGTTCTCAGAAAATAGAAAGAATAAAAAATATCATTAAAGAAAGGAAATATCCCTACCTTACAAAGGTTAACAGGGAGCTTGATAAAATAAGGAAAAAATTTTCTTCCAGGACGGGTTTAGAT
>DRTT01000065.1 GCA_011372105.1 Candidatus Aerophobota bacterium | reverse complement strand
GGTTTGTTTGGTTGGTTTGGTTGGTTTGGTTTATTTGGTTGGTTTGGTTTGTTTGGTTTATTTGGTTGGTTTGGTTGGTTTGGTTGCGGTGAGCTGGTCAACAGTCGGGGGTCAGGTCTCAACATTTGACATTTCTTTCTTTTTTATTCTCAGTTTTCAATGGTCGCAGTAAACGATTACCCCTGAATGTCAAATGTTAAGATCTAATCCCTTGTTACAGAGACCTTATCTCCTGTTTCATGAAAACAATATAAGATATAGCAAAACATATAAGCATTAAAATAGCAAGACCCACAAATTCAGGCCAAACAACCATTAAACTCTGTCCCAGAGAGAGAGGAGTAGGAATAAGACCTGCAAGCTCTTCAGGATTTACAAAACCAAAGGCTCTCACAGAGGGATTAAGCGCTGCGGTCGCTATTTCCTCAAATAAGGCAGCAGGAGAAACACGAACAATCGCTCTTCTTATTGCCTCATTCTTAGCAAGAACCTCAGGAGTTGTAACTGCAGGAATTGGAACAATCTGGTCAGCAATCACATTGGCAATCATGTATATGAAGAAGGTAAAAAATATCCACATCATTATGGAAGTCAATGCAGAGGAAGAGGTCCTTCTAAAAAGAATGGAAAAAAGAATTCCAAGACTTAACCAGAACCCAACATAAACAACGCTTGCAAGACAGTAAATACCTATCCTGGATAGCTCCTCCAGATTGGGAACAAAACCCATTGCCCATATTCCAAGTCCAAGAATAATCAAAAAAATACTCACAAACATAATGGCTATTGTTAAAATCCCGGCTAAAAATTTCCCGTTAATTAAAGAATCTCTGAAAACAGGCTGAGATAAAACCATACTTATAGTTCCACGAGAGCGCTCACCACTTATAGCATCAAAACCCAGGATAATCCCTATAAGAGGTCCAAAAAAACTCACAAAGAAGGTGAAAGAGGGCAAAGAACCAGCAGATGTTATAAAGAAGCCCAGCAAAAGATACTGTGAGGGTATATGGGTAAAACCCTCAAGGTTTCTTCCTGCAAGATAAGCAACAGATATTCCTGTAAGACATATAATTATAAAAAGCACTAAAAACCTTTTACTTCCAAAATAATCAGCCATTTCCTTCCAAAAAATAGTCCCTACCCCGGACATTTTACTCCCCCTCCCTAAAATACCTTACATAAATCTCCTCAAGAGTGTAATCCTGCGTCTTCAAGAGCAAAGGAAAAGAGCCACTTTCCACAATCACCTTTGATATCTCCCTTCTCAAATCTTTTTCACATTTTATATTTAAAAAGTTGCCAGAGCTTTCAACACCTTCCACACCTTTAATCTTCCTTATAGACTCCAGAAGAGATGGAGTAAGCTCTGAAACTTCAACCTGAATCTGGGTTTTACCACCTCCAATGACCCTCTCGCCCACCTCACCAATTGTCCCCTCAACCACTATCTTTCCTTTGGAAACTATGCCCACTCTATCACATATCCTCTGAACCTGATGAAGAAAATGAGAGGAAAGGAGAATTGTTATTTTCTTTTCCTCCTTCATTTTTCTTATCAAGCTGAGAATCTGCTCCACTCCCTCAGGGTCTATTCCAAGAGTGGGCTCATCAAGTATAACAAGCTTTGGGTCCTTAACAAGAGTTGCTGCTATACCAAGCCTTTGGAGCATTCCTCTTGAAAACGTTCCTACTTCTTTATCGGCAACCTCAGAAAGACCAACAGTTGATAGAACCTCCCCTATCTTTTCTAAAGCCTGTGAAGTGGGAATCTTATTTAACTTTGTTATATAGAGAAGATTTTCCCTTGCAGTTAAATCCTCGTAAAAACCCACATTCTCAGGAAGATAACCTGTGATTCTTTTTACCTGAAGAGGATTTCTTGTAGCATTATAACCAAAAACCCTCACCTCACCTGAAGTAGGTTCTGTAAGACCTAAAAGCATTAAAATGGTCGTAGTTTTCCCTGCACCATTTGGTCCGAGAAAGCCAAAAATCTCCCCCTCTCTTATCTTAAGGTTTATTCCGTCAACAGCTTTTACCCCGTTATAACTTTTTTTAAGGTCCTTTGTCTCAACTACCCATTCCATATTACCTTCTCCCTAACTTTACAAAAACTCCCACAAGACAAAGTATGATAGCAACCACAATTCCAAGTCCCACCCATCCCCACAGGGTAGCTCTTTTCACAGTGACTCTTAAATCCATCTGAGCCTGATCCTGCTTTCCAGCAGCTTTAACAGTAAACATATAATCACCGGGTATGGTTCTTGCAGGAGCAAGAATACTGATTTTAACCTTTTCAGGCTTTTTTACCTCCTGGTAGGGAGAAACAGAGGAAATCTTATCCGGTTCAAAAGTAACTTTCCAGTCTCTGGGAGTATCTATGGAGAAAAAGCTAACATCCTCAATTGGAGCAGAACCCTCATTCCAGACGTATGCTTCCACAACTTCTTTTTTTCCGGCAACCGCATCAAGATTAAAACGTCCTGTTGATGTTCTGAACTTCAACTTATAAGTTCCTGTAATTATTGCTTTTAAATCAATGCTTGCTACCTTTTCCCCCCATTTTACAAAAAACTTCACAGGATAATCACCCTTCTTAGCAGTTAAAGGAGGAATTAAGGTCAAAAGAAGGTTTTCTGTCCCATTTGAATCGACTTTTATGGAAGATATTTTCTTTTCCTCCTCCCATCTCGGAGTACAGTAAGCTCTCCATCCGTAAGGAAAATCTGCACCCAAGTCAAAAACAATAGCTTTGTCAGTATTATTTTTCACCTTTATTGCAAACTGAAATTTTTCCCCTGCAGGATTTTCCATACTGGGATAATCGCTTGTAAGCTCCACTTCCCTGGAAACTTCTTCCTTTACACCTTTTTTTGTCACAAGCCTTATCACAACAGAAGTGGAGCGTTGAATTTTCTTATCTTTGCTCATCCCCTTTACCACAAAACTGTATTCACCTTCCTTCACATTCTCAGGAGGAATAGCATAAAATTTTAAATCCACAGAATTGTCAGGTTCTTCGGTAAGAAGACCAACACTTTGAACCTGCATTTTATCCCATCTTGTTTCAAATCCCACATTCCAATCCTTTGCTTTTTTATCCGGAATAACAGAAAGAAGAACCTCTTCCTCCTTCTTTCCTGTATTTACCACTGTAAAATCAAGTTCTATTTTCTCCTTTTTAGTAACTGCTACATGCGGGTATTTAAAAAATAAAACAAATCCCCTCTTAACCTCATCTGCTTTCACCTTAAAGGAGTTTGAAAAGGAAAAGCCGGCAGTAAAGATGACAAAACACAGAAAAGCAATTATAACTTTTTCAACACCTCTTTTCATCTTATCTCCTCCATACACATTAGATTACACAACATATTAATAAAAATTTATAACAAAATTAAAATTACTGTCAACAGCCTCTTCTTTGCTTTCTTCCATCACTCAGAAGAGCTTTCTCCTCTTAATATTTTTTGTAAACTCAGGTAGGAACCGTCGAAGCCTGGTAATTGACAAAGCACTTTTTGTTTGCTAATAATATTCTCCAATTCTGGAGGGTAAAAACAATGGTTGAAAAAAACAAAGCGGACCTTTTTCAGAGAGTGGACGAACTAAAAGATAAAATAAAAGAAATAAGAGGGTGTCTTTGAAACAGAAAAAATAGAAAGACAAATTGCACAGCTTGAAAGGAAAACGTCGGATCCGGATTTCTGGCAAAAAGAGGAAAGCTTAAAGATACTACAAAATTTAAATTCTTTAAAAGAAAAAAAAGAGGAATGGGAAAAAACTCTTTCCCTGTATGAAGAGGTTCTTGCCTTAAAAGAACTTCTGGAGGAAGAAAAAGACCCTGAAATAGAAAAGGAGTTTAAAAAGAAACTCTCTTCCCTTGAAAAAAACCTCAATACTTTTTATATTCACTCTCTGCTAAAAAATCCTGAGGATGAGGCAAATGCAATTTTATCAATTCATCCAGGTGCAGGAGGAAAAGACTCCTGTGACTGGGCTCAGATGCTGCTTCGCATGTATAAAAATTGGGCAAGTGAGAAAGGGTATAAAATAAGAGTCGTTGACCTGGTGGCAGGAGAAGAGGCAGGGATAAAAAGCGCAACCTTATTAATAGAGGGGAAATTTGCCTATGGGTACCTTAAGGAGGAGGTGGGAATACACAGGCTTATCAGGATTTCGCCTTTTGACGCATCTCATCGAAGACACACCTCTTTTGCGGCAGTTGATGTGATACCCGAAGTGAAGGAAGAGGAAATTCAGATAAAAGAAGAGGATTTAAAAATAGAAACCTTTCGTGCAGGAGGACCCGGAGGTCAACATGTAAATGTTACAGACTCTGCAGTCAGAATAACCCACCTCCCAACAGGAATTGTCGTTCAGTGTCAGGATCAAAGATCCCAGCATAAGAATAAAGCAATGGCTTTCAGGATTTTAAAATCACGCCTGCATAATTTAAAAGAAATGGAAAAAAGAAAAGAGCAAAAGAAAAGATATGAAGAGAAAGCAAGAATTGAATGGGGCTCACAGGTAAGATCCTACGTCCTTCATCCTTACAAGATGGTAAAAGACCACAGAACAGGGATTGAAGTATCTGATGTGGAATCTGTTCTCAATGGAGAAATTGACGAGTTTATAATAGCTTCTTTAAAGCAAAAAAGTAAAAGTTAATGGAGGAAAAAATGGAAAACTCCTACATAGATATAGGAATAGGAAGAAAAGCAAGAAGAGCTTATGGGTTTGATG
>DRTT01000104.1 GCA_011372105.1 Candidatus Aerophobota bacterium | reverse complement strand
TTTTATTGAGTTGATATATTATGTCTTCACGGACACTTGGATCTGCTCCCTCATTTATGGTGACACCTGCTGTTGTATGAGGTGAAAAAATAAAGCATATTCCATTTTCAACCCCTGATTTTTCTACAACTTCCTCCACCCTTGAGGTTACGTCTATAAATTCAGTTCTGGAACGTGTGGCAATACTTATCACTTTTGTCAATTTCCTCCTCCTGTAACCTTCTATCTAAATAACGCCATGCTGGGAAAGAATCTTTTCCAGTTCCTCTTCATTTTCTTTTTCCATTTCACAAAGAGGTGGTCTCCATTCTTTTGGTATCATTTTTAGTTTTGCCATGGCCGTTTTCACAGGGATAGGATTTGTCTCGATAAACATTGCTTTGAAAAGAGGAAATAGCTTGTAATGAAGTTCTCTTGCTCTTTGGACTTCTCCTTCAAGCCAGGTTTTTACCATTTGTGTAACCTCATGGGGCAGAATATTTGCGAGTACTGAAATAACTCCAACTCCTCCAAGAGAGAGAATAGGAAGGGTAAGAGAATCATCACCTGAGAGAACAGAGAAATCAGGACCGCAGGAGGCTATTATACTTGAGACCTGATCCATATTTCCCGATGCTTCTTTTATCCCTACAATATTTTCAAGTTTACTTAGTTTTGCTACTGTGGAAGGAAGGATATTTACGCCTGTTCGAGAAGGGACATTGTAAATTATTATGGGTATCCCAATCTCTGCAATTTTACGATAGTGAAGCTCCAGACCTTTCTGAGTGGGTTTGTTGTAATAAGGAGTTATAACAAGCGCAGCATCAGCTCCTACCTCTTTTGCGTAGATGGTGAGCTCTTCTGCCTCCTCTGTTGAGTTGGAACCTGTTCCAGCGATTACAGGAACTTTTCCCCCAACCTCTTCCACAGTTATTTGGATTAACCTTTTGTGTTCTTCGTAAGATAAAGTAGGAGATTCCCCTGTTGTCCCGCAGGGGACTATACCATCTACTCCTTTTTCAAGGAGAAATCGGATAAGACCGCGAAAATTTTCCTCATCTATTTTCCCATTTTTAAAGGGAGTGACAATGGCCACAAAACATCCTTTAAACATTTTTACCTCCGTTTAAGTATCCTTTATATACTTTATTTGCTTTTCCTTCGAGGAAAACATTATAAATTTTTCCCTCTTTTTTCTGAAACCATACTTTTACCTCCCCTCCTCTTGTTAGCACACTAATAGGAGGAGAAAGATTTTTCACAATAGATGCTACAATAGCCGAGGCAGCAGCTCCTGTTCCGCAACTTAAAGTCTCGTCTTCCACTCCTCTCTCATAGGTCCTTATTTTTATCCTTTTATTTTCCGTTTCAACAAAGTCCACATTTGTTCCCAGAGGATGGAAAATCCTGTTAAATCTTATCTTTGAACCTATTCTTTTTACAGAGATACTCTCGAGGTTAGAGGAAAAAATAACAAAGTGAGGAACACCTGTGTTAATGTAGTATCCTTCAAATTCACTATGATTTTCTTCGTCAATTTTTATTCCGGATATTTTTCTGAACTTGGAGGGGTCTGTCATTTTTATCTTTACATCTTCCCCATCTATCTTTGCCTCAATTATACCGGATAGTGTTTTAAAGTGACATATTTTACCGGCAATTCCTTTAAGGTAAGCAAAACGTGCAGCACATCTTGCACCATTTCCGCACATTTCTGCCTCAGAACCGTCAGGATTAAAGATGCGCATAAAAAAGTCGGCACCCTCTGCTTCCTCTATTAAAATAAGTCCATCTGCTCCTATCCCCTTTTTTCTGTTGCAAAGTCTTATGGCAGCCTCCTTTCTGTCCGATATTACCCTGTCTCTGTTGTCAATTACTATAAAGTCATTGCCTGTTGCCTCCATTTTCCAGAAAGGGATAATAAAGTCAGGAAATTTTTGGTTTTTTAAAAGATCCTCATATTCTTCTCTTTCTCTTATTACCCACCATTTTTCCTCTTTAACAAGAACCTCACTGCATCTTGGCCTTGCATTGTAGTTTGAACTCATGGAAAAACCATAGGCTCCTGCATCCAAAATAGCTATAAGTTTTTCTTTTTTAATCTCAGGAAAATCAAAATCTTTAACAAAAAAATCTCCTGACTCACACACAGGACCCACGATACTGACTTTTCTCAAAATATTATGAGGAGACTCCTTTTCTACAGGAAGGACTCTGTGGCAGGCCCCATAAAGAGATGGTCTTATAAGGTCGTTCATTCCGGCATCTACCACAATAAAATACTTTTCTCTACCCTTTTTTCTGTATAAAACCTTTGTTAAAAGAACACCAGAATTTCCCACTATATATCTTCCAGGCTCAACGATAAGCCTCATATTTTTGGGCAAAATGTGTGTTATTTTATCTGCAAACTCTTCTAAGGGAAAATCTTTCTCCTCTTCTCTGTAAGCTATACCAAATCCTCCTCCTATATCAAAAAAATCAAGTTTTATGTCTATCTTTTTTTGAATTTCCTCTATAAATTCTTTTACTTTTTGTATGGCTTTAATATAGGGCTGGATGCTTTTTATCTGTGAGCCAATGTGCATATGAATCCCACGGGGGCTGAGGGATTTTATTTTTTTGATTTTTTCAAAAAGTTTTCTTGCCTTTTCAAGATCAATACCGAATTTGTTCTCTATTTTACCTGTGGTGATATAATCATGAGTCTCAGGGTCAACATCAGGATTTACTCTCAAGGCTATATTTGCTTTTTTACCAAGCCTGGAGGATATTGTGGCAATTTCCTCAAGTTCTTCCTCTGATTCCACATTGAAAAGAAGTATGTTTTTTTCAAGAGCGTATTCTATCTCCTCAGAGGTTTTCCCTACACCGGCATAAACTATTTTTTGAGGAGAAAATCCTGCGCAGAGAGCAAGATAAAGCTCACCTCCTGATACAACATCTGCTCCTGCGCCAAGTGAGGACAGGATTTTACACAGAGCGATACTGGAGTTTGCCTTTAAGGAATAACATATAAGAGGGTTAAAGCGAGAAAGGGCATTTTTCATCCTGTTGAAGTTATAAATTATGCCGTTGTAACTGTAGACGTAAAAAGGGGTTTTCACCTTATCTGCAATGTCTTTTAAAAATACATTTTCACAGAAAAGTTTCCCTTCTCTGTAGCAAAAAGGTCTCATGGTTTTGTCTCCAGTTTTTTCTTTGCAATTTCAATTTGCTCCTCAAGACTTTTTATTCCAGTCCCTCCTTTTGATTCTTTATTTCTTACACATTCCTCAACTTTTATTTTCTCCTTTACATCCTCCTCAAAAAGGGGCGAAAATCTTTTATACTCATCTAAGGTTAACTCAGAAAATTTTTTCCCTTCTTCTGTGCACCATCTCACCATCCTACCCACTGTTCTGTGAGCTTTTCTAAAAGGAGCCCCCTTTTTAACAAGATATTCCACAAGATCTGTTGCAGCAAAAAACCCCTCCTGCGCCTTTTTTTTCATTTTACCAAATTTGAATTTAATATTTTTTAAAAATTCATTTAAAACTTCAAGACAAAGCTTTATCTCATCTGTTGCCAGAAAAACGCAGAACTTATCCTCCTGCATATCTCTGTTATAAGAAAGAGGAAGGGCTTTCATTGTTACAAGCAGGGATATCAAAGCTGCGTAAATTTTCCCTGTTTTTCCTCTTATAAGCTCTGTAACATCCGGATTTTTTTTATGGGGCATAAGACTTGACCCGGTGGAAAATCTATCCTCAATTTCTATAAAGTCAAAACCGGGTGATACCCAGAGAATAAGGTCCTCACACAGACGAGAAAGGTGCATCATCAGTATGCTGCAGCAGGCAAGAAACTCAATAAAATAGTCTCTGTCACTGACAGTATCTATACTGTTTTCGGTTATAGAGGGAAAGTTAAGGGCTTTTGCTACGTATTCTCTATCTATCGGAAGAGAGGTTCCTGCAAGAGCTCCTGTTCCAAGTGGACACACATTTGTTCTTTTGTAGCAGTCTTTAAAGCGTTCTTTATCTCTCTGCAACATCCAGAAATAGGCAAGAAGATGATGGGCAAGTGATACAGGCTGTGCATATTGAAGATGAGTGTAACCGGGGATAATTGCCTCTTTACTTTTCTCAGAGATTTCAAGGAGAGTTGACTGGAGCTTTAAAATAAGTTCGAGTATAGTTTTTATCTCCTCTCTAAGATAGAGTCTCTCGTCAAGAGCTATCTGGTCATTGCGAGAGCGAGCTGTGTGAAGTTTTTCTCCCACCTCCTTTTCTCTTTTTATAAGCTCCTCTTCAACTGCCATGTGAATGTCTTCTTTTTCGGAAAGATCAATCTTACCCTCTTCAATATCCTTTTTTATCTTTTCAAGAGAGCTTACTATCCTGCCTGCCTCCTCTTCTTTTATAATTCCACACTTTGCAAGCATTCTGGCATGAGCTATACTCCCATTAATGTCAAATTTGTAAAGCCTTTTATCCTGTTTAGCAGAAAATGTTAATTTTTTTACAAGAGGATGAATTTCCTCTTTAAACCTTCCTCCCCAGAGACTCATTTTAGTTTTTTATCCTCCTTTGCAACTTCTACAGCTTGAAGCGGTACAGGTGGAGCATCCAGAAGTTCCTCCAATTTTCCCCTCTGATGTTTTGCCTATAAAGGAACGGGGGAGAAGCTTTTCAACATCCTCGCTTTCACATCTTTTGCATTTTACGTTATTTTCCTGACTAAGGAAGACAAGAGTTGTAAATTCCAGATTACAATTTTTACATCTAAATCTGTAAAGGGGCATTTTATTTTTCCTTTAGCTTTGGCTTATATTATATCTTGCAG
>DRTT01000049.1 GCA_011372105.1 Candidatus Aerophobota bacterium | reverse complement strand
TTTAAAAGGTAAGTCTTTAATGGTAACAGCAGGTCCAACAAGAGAGCCCTTTGATATGGTAAGATTTTTTAGCAACTATTCATCAGGTAAAATGGGATTTGCTATAGCAGAGGAAGCAAGAAGAAGAGGAGCAGAGGTTACTCTTATAAGTGGTCCCACTTTTCTTGAACCACCTCCAGGAGTGAGATTTTATTCTGTTGAGACTTGTCTTGATATGAGAGAAAAGGTAATGGAACAGTTTGAAAAGGTAGATGCAGTTATAATGGCAGCAGCAGTTTCTGACTTTCGCCCGGCTAATTTTTTTAGAAAAAAAATAAAAAAGGAGGAAAACGAAAGGTTAAATGTTGAGCTTGTTAAAAATCCTGATATCCTCCAGGAACTTGGGAAGATAAAGGGGGAGAAAATTCTTGTGGGTTTTTGTGCCGAGAGTGATAAACTTTTAGAAAGGGCAAAGGAAAAATTAAGAAGAAAAAATCTTGATCTTATAGTTGCAAACAATATAAGAGAGGAAGGAGCAGGATTTGAGGTTGATACGAATAAAGTTTTTCTTGTTGACTCTGAGGGAAATGTAACCCCTCTTCCTCTTATGAGCAAAAAAGAAGTGGCAGCAGAAATTTTAAATTATCTTAAAAAAATTCTTGATAAGAAAGGGAAGAGATGACATTTTTTTTAAAGAAGAGAAAAAAAGGGAAAATCTTTGTTTTTCCTCTGGTACTTCTTGTTGCTTTATTAACCTTGCAAACAAACGCAAGTGAGGATTACTCTGCGCAACTTATAAAAATAGAGGGAACTATTTCACCTGCCACCTTAGAGTATGTGAAGAAGGCTTTTTCTTATGCAGAGGATAAAAAAATGCAGTTTTTGATAATCCAACTTGATACTCCAGGTGGACTTGACCGCTCCATGCGGGAGATTGTTAAATTGATAATGAACAGTAAAATTCCTGTGATAGTGTATGTTGCTCCTAAGGGTGCAAGAGCTGCTTCTGCAGGGGTATTCATTGCTCTTTCCTCTCACATTTTAGCTATGGCACCGGGGACAAATATTGGTGCAGCACATCCTGTCTCATTAATGGGAGGAATGGATAAAAGTATGGAAGAAAAAGTGGTTAATGATGCTGCAGCTTACATAAGGTCAATTGCAGAAAAAAGGGGAAAAAATGTTGAGTGGGCGGAAAAAGCTGTGAGAGAAAGTGTATCCATTACAGCAAAAAAGGCTCTAAATTTAAAGATTGCAGACATTATGGCTGAGAATAGAGAAGAACTTTTAAAAAAGCTTCAGGGAAGAAAAGTTGTTATAGATGGTAAGGAGATTAAATTAACCACAGAGAAGGTAAGTATTTATTTTTTTGAACCGGATTTTAAAGACAGGTTTCTTCAGCATCTTGCCGATCCCAACCTTGCCTATATTCTTTTGATGATAGGAATATGGGGAATAATTTTTGAATTTTTTAATCCTGGAATTTTTCTTCCAGGAATTGCAGGAGCTATATGTCTTGTCCTTTCATTTTTTTCCCTGCAACTTCTTCCTTTTAATCTGGTTGGGCTTTTGCTTATAATTCTGGCAACAATTCTTTTTATTCTTGAAACGCAGATAATCTCTTATGGAGCTCTTACGATTGGTGGAGTTATAGCACTCACCCTGGGTTCGCTTATGCTTATTGATCCTTCAGCAATTTATATTCACATTGGCTGGGAATATATAATTGCAGGAGTTGGTACAACTTTGTTTTTGTTTGTGGTTGTTATATCTTATGCTATAAAAGCACAGTTTAAAAAACCTACTACTGGAGAAGAGGGACTTGTTGGAATGGTGGGTGTTGCCAGGACTGACCTGCATCCAGATGGAAAAGTTTATGTCCACGGAGAACTCTGGAATGCCATCAATATTGTTCCTGGGGAGATTATTAAAAAAGGTGAGGAGGTGAAGGTGGTAAAAATTGAGGGAATGAGACTTTTTGTAAGAAAAAAAGAGGGAGGTTAAATGATGGGAGTTATATTTTTTCTGGTCGTGGTAGGTATAATTATTCTTTTTGCCTCTGTAAGGATTGTTACAGAGTATGAGAGAGGGGTTATCTTCAGATTGGGGAGGTTGGTTGGCGTTAAAGGTCCAGGGCTTTTTTTCCTTGTGCCTATAGTGGACAGAATGGTTAAGATATCTCTCAGGACCATGAACTTTGATGTTCAACCTCAGGAGGTAATAACAAAGGATAATGTTCCGGTTAAGGTAAATGCTGTGGTTTATTTTAGAGTTATAGACCCTGCAAAGGCTGTTGTAGAGATAGAAAATTATCGTTTTGCCACCTTACAGATTGCACAGACTACTTTAAGGGGAGTTGTGGGAGAAGCAGAACTGGATGAGCTTTTATCTCAGAGAGAGAAGTTAAATGAGCGTCTCCAGACTATTATAGATGAGCAAACCGACCCCTGGGGAATTAAAGTCTCTATAGTGGAGGTGAAGGAGATAGAAATTCCTGACAGTATGAAAAGAGCTATGGCACGGCAGGCAGAAGTAGAGAGGGAAAGAAGAGCCAAAATAATAAGTGCTCAGGGAGAATACCAGGCTGCCGAGAAACTTGCGCAGGCTGCTCAGATTATTCAAAAGTACCCTCAGGCACTGCAACTTAGGTATCTGCAGACTCTTTCAGAGATAGCTACCGAGCAGAATTCAACAATTATCTTTCCTTTACCTATTAATATGCTGGAGGCTTTTAGAAAAATTACCGATTCTTCGGACAAAAAATAAGTTTTTGCAATTTATAAAATTAAAGGAGAAAAATGAAAACAGCCATATTCCTTTTTGTTTTTCTTATCTTTTTTGGTATTGTTAAAGGATACTATCGTCCTCAGCACCCTTTTCCTGAAGGTAAAATATATGTGCCTCTTTTTATTAACAAGACCTTTAAAGAAGACATTGAAGAGATTATCACTCAAAAAGTGGTTGATGAGCTCTTACTTGCTACAGGTTTCAGGCTTACCTCAGAGGAAGAAGCTCGGTTTCTCCTTAGAGGTGAGATTGTAAAGTATGTAAAAGAACCAGTTACAAATGGCGAATACAAACTTACAATTGGGGTGAGAATTTTGTTTTTAGATGTTGAGGAGAAAAGAACCATTTACAGCGGGGATATATCCGAAAGCCTTTTTTCTTCTGCCTCTCAAACAGAAAAAGAAATGGTGGAGAGAATTTCTCAAACCATAGGAAGGAAAATTTTGAACTTAATTTTAAAGGAGTTTGAAAAAAATGGAAGTTAGGTTTTCAAGACCCAGATCTATGAAAGAAAACCCCACTCACTATTGTCCTGGGTGTGGACATGGTATTGTTCATCGTATTATATGTGAGGTGGTTGATGAGCTGAAAATAAGAGAGGATTTAATAGGTATATGTCCTGTAGGGTGTTCTGTAGTGGCTTATGACTATTTTGACTTTGACATGGTAGAAGTTGCCCATGGAAGGGCTCCTGCGGTTGCCACAGGTATAAAGAGAGCTCTCCCGGATAAGGTTGTTTTTACTTATCAAGGAGATGGTGATCTTGCTTCTATAGGTATAGCTGAGATAATTCATGCAGCGGCAAGAGGGGAAGCTTTTACTGTAATATTTATAAACAACGCCACCTATGGGATGACTGGAGGACAGATGGCTCCTACAACTCTAATTGGTCAAAAAACAGCTACCACTCCCTTTGGAAGAAGACCTGAAATTGAGGGTTATCCAATAAGAATTCCTGAGCTTCTTTCCTCTCTTCCTGGAGCCTCTTATCTTGAAAGAGTGGCGGTAAACAATCCAACAAATATAAGGAAGACCAAAAAGGCTATTAAAAAAGCCTTTTTATTTCAGATAGAAAAGAAGAAGTTTTCTCTTGTAGAGGTTCTCTCTCCCTGTCCTACCTGCTGGAGGCTTTCGCCTGTTGATTCTCTCAAGTGGATAGAGGAATTTATGATACCTTATTATCCACTGGGGGTTATCAAGGAGGAGAGTGTTAGCTGATTTGAGATTTTAATTGATAAAAAGGTAAATTATGGCAGGATAAAATCAGACTTTCCTGCATCTTCATTTTTGCCCTCCTTAATAGAGAGTGAAAGTGTGGATGAAAAAATTACTCTTGAGGTTGAGGCACAAATTTCAGCAATCTATAAAAAATGTCTGAAGAAAAGACAAAAAAGGGGGTAGTTATGAGAGTTAGGTATTTTATCTTTTGCTTGGTATGTTTGGGGATTGTCATGGCTGCATTTACCTCGGTGACAGCCGGAGTTGTTGTTAATAGTAAGGCTGATCAGCAAACGATGGTCGAGCTTACCGTATACAATGACAATTTTGCCCTTGTAAAAGATATCCGGAAAGTTGAACTTCCTGTTGGTGAGGGTGAATTGAATTTTATGGATGTGGCTTCTCATATTATGCCGGTGACTGTTCATGTAAGATCATTAAATTATCCGGAAGATTTTACCATTCTTGAACAGACTTATCGGTATGATCTTATGAGTCCTGGTAAACTTCTTGAAAAATACGTAGGGAAAAAAGTAAAGATAATAAATTGGAATGAATTTCAGGATAGAATTGATATAGTAGAGGCAATTCTACTTAGCACCAACCAGGGACAGATTTACAAAATAGGCAATGAGATATATCTTGGTTATCCTGGCTATAAAGTTCTTCCTGAAATACCTGAGGATTTTGTGACTGAGCCAACTCTCAAGTGGTCGTATAAGAACAGAGCTGAAAAAGCTCATAAATTGGAGGTATCCTATCTTACCACCAATATAAACTGGAAGGTGGATTATGTTATGGTCTTAAATGAAGATGATACCTCTTCAA
>DRTT01000076.1 GCA_011372105.1 Candidatus Aerophobota bacterium | reverse complement strand
CCTCAGGACCTATGAAAGTGTAACCAAGAGACTTTAATTTCTCAATATTTTTCTGAACCAAAGGATTTTCATACATAAGCTTGTTCATTGCTGGAGCTATTACAATGGGTGCTCTTGTAGCTGCAGCCATAACAAAGGTAGTTAAAGCATCATCTGCTACTCCTGATGCCACCTTACCGATAAAATTTGCGGTTGCAGGAGCAACAAGTAAGACATCGGCAACAAGGGAAAGCGAGATATGCTTTAGTGGCCTTTCTCTATCTTCAAATAAGTCAGTGATAACTTTTTCCTGGCAGATAGCCTGAAGAGTAAGAGGATGAATAAAATAAGTTGCAGATTTTGTCATCACAGGATAAACACGAGCCTTTTCTTTCTTTAAAAGCCTTGCTATCTCCGCTGCCTTATAAGCCGCTATGCTCCCTGTAATTCCCAAAATAATGTTCTTGTTTTCAAGTTCTTCCATATAATTTCCTCAAACAAAAGGATTTGTCATTTTTTCCTGCCCCACTTCTGTTTCCGGACCATGCCCTGGGAAAATTTTCGTATTTTCCGGTAAAGAGAAAATTCTTTCCTTTATAGATTTTCTAAGAAGATCGAAATCACCTCCAGGAAAATCTGTCCTTCCCACACCTCTATAAAAGATAGTATCTCCTGTAAAAATAATATCATCTTTCCTCAAACAAATACTTCCTGGTGTATGACCTGGGGTATGTATAACCTCAAACTCAATATCACCTGCGATTATCTTATCTTTGTTCCTTACCAACCTGTCAGGTGGAGAAAATCTGCGTGGGTTCTGAAGCAGGGAAGAAAGATTCAAATCGGGATTTTCCAGAAAGGAAATCTCATCAGGATGAAGTAAAAATCTGGCACCGGTGAATTTTCTAACCTCTTCTAAGCAAGCTATATGGTCTATATGAGCGTGAGTTGCAACTATGTAAAAAATCCTTAATTTGTTTCTTGCTATAGTAGCTAAAATCTCCTCAGCCTCTCCTCCAGGGTCCACTACAATACCGTTTTTATTCTCATCTGCCACTATGTAGCAGTTTGCCTGAAATTCTCCTACAATAAGTTTTTTTAGAAACATCAGTATTTTATTATAGAAAAAACATCGTACCCTGCCAAATTTTCTCTCCCTTTTAAATCAGTTAATTCTATAAGAAAGCAAACTCCTACCACTTTTCCTCCAAGTTTTTCAATCAACCTGCAGCAAGCCTTAGCAGTCCCCCCTGTCGCTATAACATCATCAAATACAAGAACACTGTCTCCTTCTTTTACAGCATCCTGATGTATCTGAACCTCATCCTCTCCGTATTCCAGGCTATAGGTCACACTTTCCACTTTGTAAGGGAGCTTTCCCGGTTTTCTAACAGGTATAAATCCAACTCCAAGCTCATAGGCAACAGCAGCTCCCAAAATAAACCCTCTTGCCTCAGGACTTACAACATAATCAATATTTTTTTGCCTGTAATTATCGGCAATAAGATTTACCGCTTTTTTAAAAGATACTGCATCCTTTAAAAGAGGAGTTATATCCCTGAAAATAATTCCTTTTTTGGGAAAATCTTTAATATCTCTTATCTTTCCTGCTAATTCATCTACAACTTCTTCTCTCATCGTTTACCTCCTTTACTGGGAAAAGGTTGTAGAAGGTACTGCCCCTTTTATCTCAATTCTTATCTCCCCTTTCTGCCACTCATCTAATGATGGAAAGTAAAAAATATCAACTACCTGTCCTGGCAGAAATTTCCTTTCTCTCCCATCACCTGTTAAGTCAAACCAGAAAGCTTTGAATTGTTTCTCTTTCGAAAAGTCACTTAAAACAAGCTCTTTTCCTCTCCTAAGAGGTCGAGAATCAACAACCTTAACATTCTTAGCCAGAAATACGGGTTTTGGATTACCCGGACCAAAGGGTGAGAGGATCTGCAACTGTCTTGCAAGTTCTACGTTAATTTCTCTCAAATCTATCTCGGCATCAAAAAACTTACAGGGAGTAAAGTCATCAGAAGAAAGAGTTCTGGAGGCAATAAAATTTAGCCTTTCCTCAAGTTTTTTTATATTATCTGCGGGCAGGGTCATCCCTGCAGCCATCTCATGACCACCAAAACTTGTTAGAAGATCAGAGCAGTTTAAAAGAGCGTCAAATATAGAAAAATTAGGTATACTTCTTGCAGAGCCCCTTGCAATATTTTTCTCTATTGAAAAAGCAATGGCAGGTCTGTGATATTTTTCCTTAAGATAAGAGGCGACAAGTCCAACTACTCCTGGATGCCAGCTTTCCTTTGCCACCACCAGAACTTGCTTAATTTTACCGGAAATAATCTCTTCTGCCTGCTCGCACATTTTCTTCTCAAGATTTTGCCTTCTGGAATTCTCTCTGTTCAATTTACGAGCAAGCAGCGCAGCCTCACCCGGAGAGTCTGACAAAAGAAGCTTCACCGCAGTCTTGGCAAGGGATAAACGGCCACAGGCATTAAGTCTCGGAGCAAGAATATATCCAACCTCTCTTTCTCTTATCTTCCTTCCCGAAAGACCTGCCACATTTATAAGCGCTCTAAGACCTGCGCAGGTTGTCGCTGAAGGCAACATCTCAAGACCCAATTTCACCAGGGTTCTGTTCTCTCCAACAAGAGAAACAATATCAGCAAGAGTTCCAATAGCCACAAGATCAAGATAGGTCTTAAGCCTTTCCTCAGGAAAACCCACCCTGCTTGCAATAGCCTGACACAGTTTAAATGCAACTCCTACACCAGAAAGTTCTTTAAAAGGATAACTACATTCTGGATTGTGAGGGTTAATAATTAAAAAATCAGAAGGAAGCTTTTTTGAAACCTGATGGTGATCTGTAACTATCACATCAATTCCCAGAGAACGAGCAAATTTTATCTCTTCCAAGGAAGAAGTCCCGCAATCACAGGTTATTATAAGATTTATACCCTTAGAAGAGGCTTTTCTGATAGCTTCTTTATTTAAACCGTATCCTTCTGTCTGTCGATGAGGAATGTAATAGTAAGCGGGGAATTTCAAATCTTTCATAAATTTCAAGATAAGACTTGTAGCTGTTATCCCGTCCACATCGTAATCTCCATAAATGAGTATCCTCTCACGGCGAGAAATAGACAAAAGAATCCTCTCCACCACCTCCTGCATACCCTTCATTAGAAAAGGATCATGAAGTTTATCAAACGAGGGAAAAAGGTAGTCCTCAAAATCTTCTTTATTTATGCCCCTGTTTAAAATAAGAGCCACTAAAAGAGGAGAAAGCTTCCACTTTTGAGAAAGAGAAAGACACTCCTCCTCTTCCCATTTTTTTCTTAAAAGCCACCTTATCTTCATTTGACTGGAATTATAGATTATCCTCACCTTTCAGTCAATTTTCAACCTCAAACCTGTACCAGCCACTTGATTTTTTTATCCTCATTCCCTCACTTATTATCATTCCCTCCACTCCAGATAAATTCTCTATAAGATTTAAACCCTCCACAGGACCCAATACAAAGACACCCGTTGCAAGAGCATCAGCACTTGTGCAATCAGAAGAGATTATGGTAACTGACATAGGATTATTCTGCACCGTCCATCCTGTAAAAGGATTTATTATGTGACCAAATCTTTTCCCTTTTATGATGTAATATCTACGATAATCACCGGAAGTGGCAACTCCTCTATTTGAAACCTCAATAACTCCCACAACTTCTCTGTCTTTGCGAGGATGTTGAATCCCCACCTTCCATTTGCCGTGAGGACCTTCTCCAAGACAATACATATCACCTCCTGCGTTTACCAGGGCATTCTTAACACCTTCTTTTTTTAAAGCTTCTATAGCCCTGTCCACAGCGTATCCTTTGGCTATCCCACCAAGATCAATTCTCATGCCTTTTTTTTCAAAAAAAACTTTTTCATCTTGAATTTTAACACCATTATAACCAACAAGAGAAAGTGCCTGCTTAAGCTCTTCTGAGGTTGGCAATCTTTTCTCGCTCCCCATTTTTCTCCAGAGTCTAACAAGTGGACCAACAGTAATATCAAAAGCACCTTTTGTGACTTTAGAAAAATATATCGCTTTAAGAATAACTTCCCTCACCTCAGGAGAAACAGAAAGTTCTCCCTTCCTGTTAAGAGTGCCAACTTCACTCCAGGGGTCATAATCATTCATAAGAGAGGTTACCCTTTTTATCTCTTCAAAGGCTTTTTGTATCTCTCTGGGGGAGGCATCGGCAATTATTGTAACATAGGTTGTCATAATAATCTGCGTTTGAGAGATAAACTCTGCCCCACTTCTTCCTGCAAAAAAGAAAAAGAAAAAAAATATTAAAGAGAAAAATAAAAATATAAGTTTTTCCATTTTCCCCAGATTAACCTAAAATAAAAGGTTCCACACAACATATTTTACAGAAAAGGTCTCGCAGTCCCTCATCTACTGTGAAATAAAAAATTTGCCACCCCTCATCTAAAAGCTCCCTGCAAACTTTAACCTGCTCCTTTCTTCTGATAGCATCAGAGGTGAGAAATGCATCGTCAAGAAGAATAAAAGCCTCCTCAGAAAAACCTCTTTTAATAAGCCCCAATCTCAAAGAAAAAAGTAGCTGGTCTTTTGTTCCACTACTAAGAACATCAAGAGGATAATTTCTTCCATTAGATGCCAGAGCGTAAATAGAACCATTTTTCCACAAAAGCTCCCTGTAACGTCCACAGGTAATTTTTTCAAAATAAAAACTTGCACCTTCTTTTTTATCCCTTACAGCATCAGCAAGCACCTTTTCCATTTCTTTGCTTATCTCAGAAAGAACATCCCTTGCCAGCAAAGCTGCCTTCCTGTTAAAATAAAAAGAATTTAACTCATTTTCTATCTCTTCAAT
>DRTT01000114.1 GCA_011372105.1 Candidatus Aerophobota bacterium | reverse complement strand
TATAACCCTTATAAGTTACTCACTTATGCTTCAAAGATGCCTCTCTGTTGCACAAAATCTTGAAAAAGAGGGTATAGATGTTGAGGTTATAGACTTAAGAAGTCTTTTTCCTCTTGATATGGAAACTATAATAAATTCAGTTAAGAAAACAGGGAAAGTTGTTATATGTCACCAGGCCTGCCTTAGAGGAGGTGTTGGAGCAGAGATTGCAGCACAAATCCAGGAAAAAGCATTTGACTTTCTTGATGCACCCATTAAAAGAATCGCTGCAAAAGATGTTCCTGTTCCTTTCAGTCCCGTACTTGAGGATTTTGTTGTGCCAACTGAAAAAAGAATAGAGGAAGAGATAAAGAAGATGCTTTATTAAATTGCAAGCATATTATTGTTAGAAGAAGATACTTTCAGGAAAGTCTCCCAAGCTATACCTTATCCTTCCTTGTAAACACAGTTTTGGGTGAATTTATCATAACTTGACAAAGTAATTAAAAAGTCTATAATATTGATAGATTTAATAGACTTAATAGGCAAGGAATCAAAGAATGCGGAAGGCAAGGTTTTTAGCACTTTAAAGGAAGACATTAAGACGGTTCTTTCAAAAGATCCTGCTGCAAGAAATGCACTGGAGGTTATATTTTGTTACCCGGGACTGCACGCTTTATGGGCTCACAGGATAGCTCATTTTTTTCTGGAAACACGGTTTTTTCTTTCTTGCCCGATTTATATCTCATATTAGCCGTTTTCTTACAGGAATTGAAATTCATCCTGGAGCGAAAATTGGGCGAAGGTTTTTTATAGACCATGGAATGGGCGTTGTCATAGGAGAAACTGCAGAAATTGGTGACGATGTGCTAATGTATCAGGGGGTAGTGCTTGGTGGGGTGAGTCTTGAAAAGAAAAAACGTCACCCAACCGTGGGGAATAATGTAGTTAGGAGCAGGAGCAATTTTGCTTGGACCTATAAAAATAGGAGATAGTGCGAAAATTGGTGCAGGTTCTGTAGTAGTAAAGTCTGTTCCACCAGGTGCAACTGTGGTGGGAGTTCCTGGAAGAATAGCAGAGAAAAACAAAAAAATAACTCTTGACCTGGAACATGGAAAGCTTCCTGACCCTGTAGCTAACATTCTTAAAGAAATTTTAAGACGCCAGGAAGAGATAGAAAAGCGTTTGGGAGAATTGGAAATTTTTAAGCTTGTAGAAAGAGGATTTATACACGGAGATGGAATATAATAAAGACAAAGGAAGGAATAAATGAAAGATCAATGGTTGCTTTACAGCAAAAAGGTTATGAAACATTTCCGAAATCCCCGGAATGTAGGTGAAATAGAAAATCCTGATGGAGCTGGGCGTGTGGGGAACCCTGTATGTGGTGATGTAATGGAAATTTACATTAAAGTGAAAGATGATAAAATAGTTGATGCTAAATTTAAAACATTTGGTTGTGGGGCAGCTATTGCCACAAGTAGTATGGTTAATGAGATGGTTAAAGGGAAAAAATTGAGGAAGCCTTAAAGATATCCAATAAAGCTGTGGCATAGGCTCTTGGTGGACTGCCTCCTGTTAAAATGCATTGTTCAGTTCTTGCCGAAGATACTCTGAAGGCAGCAATTGAAGATTACTTAAATAAAAAATTAGCCAAACAAAAGTAAGAAGGGGTTAAAATGAAGCTTTCCACAAAAGGACGCTACGGAGCAAGAGCCATGGTGGATATGGCTCTTCACGAAGATCAGGCTCCTATTTTGTTAAAAGATATAGCGAAAAGGCAGGGTATCTCTGAGAAATACCTGGAACATATAATAACCTCTCTTAAAGTGGCAGGGCTTGTAAAAAGCATTCGAGGAGCGCGTGGAGGGTACATTCTTGCAAGGCCCGCTTCTCAAATAAAGCTTTCTCACATAATTAGAGCTCTTGAGGGATCAGCTGCTCCTGTTGAATGTGTTGATGACCCTAAATTGTGTTCCCGTGTAGGAATCTGTGTGACAAGAGATGTGTGGATGAAAATAAAAGAGAAGATAGAGGAAATTCTGGAGTCTGTGAGTTTGAAGGATTTAGCTGAGCAGCAAAAGAAAAAGCAAGAAGAGGGTCTGACTTACTATATTTAATAATTTATAAAAAGGAAAGCTTATGGCAAAAATAGCAGATAATGTAACAGAGCTTGTTGGGAAAACACCTCTTGTGAAATTGAACAAGATGGGTGCTGACCTAAAAGCGAACCTTGTAGCCAAGCTTGAGTCGTTTAATCCATGTGGGAGTGTCAAGGATAGAATTGGTGTTGCTATGATAGAGGATGCTGAGAAAAGAGGGTTAATTAAAAAGGATACAGTTATTATCGAACCAACAAGTGGAAATACGGGGATTGCTCTTGCTTTTGTATGCGCTGCTAAGGGATATAGATTGATTTTAACCATGCCTGATACAATGAGTATAGAAAGGAGAAGGCTACTTGAGCTGTTTGGGGCAGAGCTTATTCTAACACCAGGTTCTGAAGGAATGGCAGGAGCTGTAAGAAAGGCAGAAGAACTTGTAGCGAAAATACCAAATTCTTTTATGCCTCAACAGTTTAAAAACCCAGCAAATCCCGAAATTCATCAAAGGACAACGGCTGAGGAGATATGGCAGGATACAGATGGAAAGGTAGATATACTTGTTGCAGGTATTGGGACAGGAGGGACAATCACAGGAGTTGCAGAGGTGATTAAGAAGAGAAAGCCCGAATTTAAGGTTGTTGGTGTAGAGCCGGCTAATTCCCCTGTTTTATCCGGAGGAAGTCCCGGTCCTCACAAAATTCAAGGTATTGGAGCAGGATTTGTGCCAGAGGTTTTAAAAGTGGAGCTTTTAGATGAGGTTATACCTGTAAAGGATGAGGATGCGATAGAGATGAGCAAAAGGCTGGCAAGAGAGGAGGGTATCCTTGCTGGTATATCCTCAGGGGCAGCAACATGGGCAGCCTTAGAGGTGGCGAAGAGAAAGGAAAGTCAGGGAAAGCTTATAGTTGTGATTTTACCTGATACGGGTGAGCGATATTTAACTAACCTTGTATACCGGGAAAATGTCTGACATTTCAAAAAATAAAGCCTCCAATCTAACAAGGGAAATAGAAATAGTAAAGATTACTCCTGAGGAAAGTAAAAAGATAAAGGACAGGATAGTCTGCGAGGTTCCCCTAACAATAATCTTAAATGGGATAAGGCTTATAAAACTTAAGTGTAGTCCTGACAGGTTGGAATATCTTGCCCTGGGTTTTTTACTTTCTGAAGAGTTAATCAAAAGGGATACAAGAGTAAAATATGTAAGATTAAACAGAGAAAGATGGGAAGTCAGGATAGAAGTGGAAAATAAGATAAAAGACAGGCTTTTATTTTTTGAAAGAAGGATTGCTTCAGGGTGTGGGGGAGGGATTGCTTTCTATCGGGAAATTCATCTTTCCAATTATACCTTCCTTGAAGAGAAACCTCGCTATTTTCATAAAGATATATCTTGCTTGATGGAAGAGCTGCAAAAAAAATCCTTAACTTTCAAAATCACAGGAGGAACTCATTGCTGTGGTCTGGGAAGCAAAAAAGGCATAGAGGTTTTCGCAGAGGACATTGGCAGGCACAATGCAGTGGACAAAGTTTTTGGGGAATGTTTTGTAAAGAAAGTTCCTACCGAAGATAAAATTATCCTGACAAGTGGTAGGGTGAGTTCGGAGATTTTAATTAAAGTAGCAAGTCAAAAAGTTCCTGTAATTGTTTCTCGCTCAGCTCCCACAGATCTGGCTGTAGAGTTAGCAGAAAAATTGGGTGTTACTCTCGTAGGTTTTGCGAGGGGAAATCGTATGAATATTTACACTCACCCCTCCCGAATTGTTTAGCCTGTATAATTTTAACCTTTCACCAGCCTTATTTGACTTTCTTTAATTAAAGGATTAAAATCTTTTTAAATCTTTTTGAGGGATAATCTGAGGTGGTAAAATGAAGGCAATGGTTCTTGAAAAAATTATGCCGGTGGATAAAAATCCTTTAAAAATGCTTGATGTTCCAACTCCTGAGCCAGAGTCAAACCAGATTTTGGTAGAGGTTCTTGCCTGTGGAGTTTGCCACACAGAACTTGATGAAATTGAGGGAAGGCTTCATCCAAAACTTCCTGTAATTCTTGGGCACGAAATTGTGGGAAAGGTAGAAAAACTTGGTCCGGAGGCTACAAAATTTAAAAAAGGAGAAAGAGTGGGAATTGCCTGGATTCATTCTGCCTGTGGGAGGTGTAGTTTCTGCAAAGAAGGTAAGGAAAATCTTTGTCCTGAATTTCAAGGAACAGGTTGTGATGTCGATGGAGGATATGCTGAATTCACCCTTGTTTCAGAAGATTTTGCCTACCCTATTCCTCAGGTATTTTCTGATACTCAGGCAGCACCTCTTTTATGTGCAGGAGCAATAGGTTATAGAGCTTTAAAACTTTCCGGCCTTCAAGATGGTAAAACGCTCGCTCTTTTTGGGTTTGGAGCATCAGCTCATATTGTTATACAGGTGGTTAAATACAAATACCCTAATTCAAAAGTCTTTGTCTTTACAAGACCTCACCAGAAGGAGCATCAAAATCTTGCTAAGAAACTTGGAGCTGACTGGATTGGAGCAACAGGGGATACCCCGCCTGAGAAAGTTAACTGTGCCATTGACTTTACTCCTGCATGGCAACCTGTGGTAGAAGCTTTAAAAGTTCTGGAGAAAGGAGGAAGAGTTGTCATAAATGCCATTAGAAAAGAGGAAAGGGATAAAGATTATCTTTTAAAATTAGACTATGCAACCTGTATCTGGCAGGAAAAAGAACTTAAAAGCGTTGCTAATATAACAAGAAAAGATGCCGAGGAGTTTTTACCTCTTGCAGCAGAGATTCCCATATTACCGGAAGTTCAGGAATTTGAGCTTGAAAGAGCCAATGAGGCTCTGCTTTTACTAAAACAGGGTAAAATCAAGGGGGCTGCTGTTTTGAGGGTCTCTTAT
>DRTT01000135.1 GCA_011372105.1 Candidatus Aerophobota bacterium | reverse complement strand
GGGTATAACCGCTTTGTATTCACCGACCATTGTCTCTTTAATTAACCTGCCACGAAATACCGTTCCTGTAATACTCTCGTTGACAAAATCTTCATTAAGCTTAAGCTTGCCTTTGGCGTGTAAGATAGCCATTCTGCCACATGTTCCTGTACCACAAGGGGACCTGTCAAAAAACCATCCCTCAACAACTACATTATTTTGATTTGCCTTTTTGTTTTTAAAGGGTAGGTCAACAAATGAGACACCTAAAAGTTTTTGGGAAATATTAGGATTTGTAGGATGGGTTAAATTAAATTTTTTGTTAAATTCATTCTTTATCCTAATACCTGCTCTAATCAACTCATTAATATTTTCAGGTTTTACCCTTAGACCAACGTCTTTTGCATTTATGTAAAAATACCAGTTTCCACCAAAGGCGACATCTCCTGTAACTTCTCCATATTCAGGAACATAAAAAGATACATTTTCTTTGTATAGAAATGCAGGTATATTTAATAATGATACTTCTTTTACTTTACCATTTACAACCTTTGCTCTTACTTTAATAACTCCTGCGGGTACTTCCAGGCTAACTTCTGTTACCGGCTCCTGTGGAGGAATCATACCGGTTTCAATAAGCACAGTAGTTACTCCTATGGTGCCGTGCCCACACATGTCATCATAACCCACGGCACTAAAGAAAATTACACCAAAATCTGCATCCTCCTTTTCTGGTTCTGTAATAATGGCGCCGAACATACCTGAATGTCCTCTTGGTTCATTGCACAAGAATTTGCGGATATAATCCATTTTACCTCTTAAATAATCCCTTTTTTCAGCCACTGATTTTCCTTTTAATTTGGGCATACCTCCAACAACGACTCTTGTTGGTTCTCCTGCGGTGTGAGAGTCGACTGCAAAAATTGAATTTAAATATCTTAAAGTCATTTAGTAGGACTCCTGGGACTTGGTTTAATAATGGAGGATCTTGCTTAAGAATTTTTTCGTGCGCTCCTTTCGGGGATTATTCAATAAAATCTCAGGTGGACCCTCTTCTACAACTTTACCATTGTCCATGAAAATTATCCTATCCGCAACTCTGCGGGCAAAAGGTATTTCGTGAGTGACAAACAAAATGGTGATTCCTCTTTCTTTTGCCAGTTGCTCTACTACCTCAAGTACCTCTCCACTGAGCTCTGGATCAAGTGCAGAGGTAATTTCGTCAAGAAGCAAAACTTCTGGATCCATCACCAATGCACGGGCAATAGCTACTCTTTGTTGTTGACCGCCCGAAAGCTGAGAGGGATAACTGTCGAGTTTATCACCCAGTCCTACTCTTTTTAGAGCATTTATTCCTTTCTCTCTTGCCTGTTCCGGATCCATCTTTAAAACGACCTTTAAAGCAAGCTCTACATTTCCAAGTGCTGTATAGTGGGGAAATAAATTAAACTGTTGAAATACTATGCCCACTTTTTGTCTTACTTTTCTAATAACTTTATGGTGGGAATTGTGCACCGGGGTATCCCCTACCCATATTTCTCCACTCTGGATAGGTTCTAAGGCATTTATACAGAATAACATTGTAGATTTTCCGCACCCGCTTGGTCCTATAAACACAACTTTTTCGCCTGACTCAATGGTTAAATCCAGGTTCTTTAGTACATGAAGCTTTCCATAAAATTTATTAACTTTTTTAAGAACAATTTTCATAGACTCATTCCCCCTTCTGACCTTTTCTTAATTTTTTTTCGATCTTCTGGCTAAGTCTTGATATAGGAAAACAAATCACGAAATAAATCGCTGCAGCTAAAAGCCAGGGTGGAAGTGGATATAAAGTTCTCCGCCCGACAATCATGGCAGAGCGAGCAAGTTCGATAAATCCTATGGTAGAAACAAGTGAAGAATCTTTAATTACTCCAAGACATATACCTATGAAGGGTGGAATTATAATCCTTATCGCTTGTGGAAAAACAATATATCGCATTGTTTGCCAGTAACTCATCCCCAAACTTCTTCCTGCCCACCGCTGAGTTTTTCCTATGGCTTCCAGGCCCGCTCTTACAGCTTCGCTGACATAGGCTCCTTGATACAGACATAAGGCTCCAATTCCCGCTAAAAAAACAGATGTCTCGACACCTGTAAGCACTGGTAAAGCATAATACCACATATATACCTGAAGCAGAAGCGGTGTTCCTCTGATTACATCCACATAGATTGCTGTCAGTCCCCATAAAAATAGGTTGCTTTTTACAATCTTAAATGTTCTGACCCAACCTACAACGGCTCCGATACAGCTCCCAATGCCAATAGCTGCTCCTGATAAACCCAGGGTAACAAGGGCAGCTTTTAACATAAACTTTATACCCGGTAAGTCTATGTAGGTTAGCTCTCTTACAATATACGATATATCCAACTTTTCACCTCTACACGAGAGTTTTCTCTTGATTATACATGTTTATACTTGAATAATCTTTTATCTAATATTGTCATGAATTGAATTATTGCTTTTGATAACACAATATAGATTATTACTGCAACTATATAAGTTTCAATTGACCTGAATGTATGTGCCTGCAAGTTTACAGCTTCATAAGTGAGATCTCTCACCCCTATTATCATGGCAAGCGCAGAGGCCAAGATGGAAATCACAAATTGATTACTCACTGCAGGAAAAACCACTCCTAAGGCAGGACCGATAATGCAGTATCTAAAAACTTGAAGTTTACTCATACCAAGAGAAAAACCGGCCTTTATTTGCTCTTCCTTAACAGCCTCAATACCTGCTCTTATTATTTCAGTTAAGTATCCTCCATTATTGACTCCTAAGGCAACCACAACACACCAGAAAGGAGAGATATCTATCCTTAAAAATCCTAAGCCAAAATACCATAAAAAAAGTTGTACTAAAAGAGGTGTATTTCTGATCGCCTCAACATATGAAGTGGAAATAATTCTTGCTATTTTATTTTTGGAGTTTCTTCCGACGGCTCCAATTATTCCAAGCACGGTACCTGCTGCCATTCCAAGAATGGCTATTTCTAAAGTTACCATTAATCCATGTACAAATAACTGCCAGTTAGCCCATATTGTTCTGAAGTGGAAAACGTATCCCATAATTTTTCCTTTGTGTTTTGTTCTGCCTGAGACTGTGAAATACAGTCTCAGGCTCAGTGTTCCTTAGGTTGGTTACTTGTATGTTGGTGCTACAGGAAGATAGGGTATCCCCCACTTCTCGTGCAGTTCCTTTATGACACCTCGCACATGCAGGTCCCAGAGCCAGGTGTTGATCCAGTGAAGCCAGTCAAGATCACCTCTTCTTACTGCCATGGTGCACCACTCTTGGTAGAAGGGAGGTCCTACCATCTTAAATTGACCAGGAAATTTCTTCATTATCTCATTAAACCACAGGATATTTTCGGCGATGGCATCAACTTTTCCCTGCCTTAAAGCAAGAAGCTGGTCTGCATTACTGTCATAGGAAATGTATTTGCTGTTTGGATCTTCTTTTTTAAATTTCTTAAAGTACTCTAAAAAAGCTATTTCTGGAGTAGTTCCCCTGACAGTGCCTATAGTTTTACCTTTGCAGTCAAAGAGACTGTTAATGTCATCTCTGTTTGCCTTAGTTAAAATATACATTCCACTCCTGTATGTTGGATAACTGGCAAAGTTGACCACTTTAGCTCTTTCCGGAGTAATCGTTAGAGCTGAGATACTAACGTCTACTCTTTTGGCAACAAGTGCCGGGATTCTGTTAGCTGAGACTGTTTCTACTATTTCAAGTTTGACTCCCAAGGCTTTTGCCATCAAATTCGCAAGATCAACGCAGTAGCCTTTAGGATTGCCCTCTGCATCTCTGAAGCCGAGAGGTGGGAAGTCAAGCATGATTCCAACTCTTAAAACTCCTCTTTTCAAGACTTCATCCAGTGTGCTCATTTGAGCAAACCCGAACGAAGTCATCCCTATAATTAAAACCCCTGCAAGTAAAATTCCTGCTATTAACTTTTTATACATTTTTTACCTCCGCTTCCAAAAACTAACTACAATTAATTTTTATAGGCTGAGTTAGCCTGTTTACTTTTCACCTCCTTCCCGGCTATATCTCAGCCCTATCCCCCATCATAGTCCATCCATCATAGTCCAATTGATTTATTTCTTTTTGTTATATTTGATGATTAAAATACGGCTCTATTTTATCTTATTTTTTCCTAATGACTCTTTTCTTCTTGCTTTATCCACTCTTCGTATTCTCTTGAATCCATCAGGCTTTTAATTTCCTCCACATTTTCTATCCTTACCCTAATCATCCAGCCTTCACCATAGGGGTCTTTGCTTATAAGATCCAGGTTTTGCGACAGCTCCTCATGAACCTCCACAACCTCACCACTTACAGGGGAATTTAAGTCAGAGACGGCTTTAACTGACTCTATACTGCCAAAGGGAGAACCTTGGGTTATTTTCTCTCCTACAAAGGGAAGCTCTATATAGACAAGATCTGTGAGCTTTTTTGTTGCAAAATCTGTTATTCCAATGGTAGCAATCTCTCCCTCAACCTTTATCCATTCGTGAGTTTTGGTGTATTTTAACTCTTCAGGATACATAAAAATCTCCTTTAATTTTGGTTATTTTCTTCAGGAAAACGAGAAAGAACAGCGGCTTCTTGAGGAAGAACTGTTCTATCCCCCTCATTTAAACCTATTAGAGGCTTTTCTTGAAATCTTCCCCCGGAAAGGGGAAATATAGCTATCTTTTCTCCCTCTTTTATTCTTATATCAACAAGAGCAAGACCAATTTGGAAATCTCCTGCCAGGGCGCAGCTTGTAACCTTTCCAATGAATTTTCCTCTTTTATCAACAACAGGGTCCCCTTCTCTTATCATCCTGCCACCTGTCCTTGTCAATCTGAACCTTATAATTTTCTTTTTTTCTGTTTTCTTTCTTTCCAGTAAAGCTTTTCTACCAATAAAAAAAGATTTGTGAAATTTAATAAAAGCTTCATAACCTGCCTCAATGGGACCTATTTTATATTTTCCTGCAAGCTCGTGCCCATGCAAAGGAAGACCTGCCTCTGTCCTAAGCGAGTCTCTTGCTC